>JACPAV010000019.1 GCA_016180645.1 Nitrospirota bacterium
CAGAATGCCGATTCGTAGGGGAGCATCTTCAGATGCTCCCTCTTGTCGGGAGGGTCTGAAGACCCTCCCCTACGCATAATGACCAACATAAACCTTTCACAAAATGGCAAAAGTCGATCTCAGAGCCTCTGACAGAATGCCGATTCGTAGGGGAGCATCTTCAGATGCTCCCTCTTGTCGGGAGGGTCTGAAGACCCTCCCCTACGCATAGTGACCAACATAAACCTTTCACAAAATGGCAAAAGTCGAGCTCAGAGCGGCGGCTGGAATTCGAGGGCGTGGATCGTGCCGGCGTGTGTACGCACGAAGACCTTTCGCCCGGACACGACCGGTGTGGAAGTGATCGGAACCTGGGCCATGAAGCGATCCATCACCTCCCCCGAATTCTTGTGGAGAAGGTACAAGCCGCCGTTCCAGGATCCCGCCGCCAGGAAGAGGCGTCCCATGAGGACCGGTGCGGTGAGGTAGGCCTCGGACAGCTTGGTGTCCCACCGGATCTCCCGATGGGGCATGTCCATTCGGACGACGTGACCGGCGCGGGAGGTCAAGTAGATGTCGTCGTCGATCACCAGCGGCGCTTCGGTTCCGGCGAGATCGAGCCACTTCTTCCAATCGCCGTTTTCGGTTTCGTGGACGTAGAGGCCTTCGCGGGTATTGAGGATGGTTAAGCCGCGGAAGAACACCGGACGAAGATTCAGGTCGCTCAGCTTTTCCAGCTTGTCGCTGAGACGCACCGTATCCAGGGGTTTTCCGTTCTCTGCATCCAGCATCACCCAAACACCGTCCGCCGTGGTGAAATACACCCGGGCGCCGTCGATCGAGACGGGAGCCGTACGCCGGTACGCGAGATCCGCCGTGTAGCCCGGCTCGTACCGCCAGAGAGGAGCGCCGGTTTCGCTGGACAGCGCGATCACCGTATCATCGGAGCTCACCACGAAGATCCGATTTCCTCCAACGACCGGGGAGGTTGTGAATTCTTCCCGATCGACGTAGCGCCAGAGCTCGACTCCCGTGGAGGCCTCCAGGGCGAGCACGGCCCCGTCGACCGTGGCGGCATACACCCGCCCGTCCGCCGCGGCCACCGAACCCTCGATGGCCGACTGGGTATTGGACCACAACTCGCGCCCCGATTCAGAGTCGAGGCAGGCCAGCGCGGGATGCTGGGCGAACGTGACGAAGAGACGCCCGTTCGCCAATACGGCGTCGGAGGTCTCGAAGGGAGCAATGCGCCCGTCCCATTCCTCGCGCGTGGGATTGTGTTCGGGGTACCGCCAGAGAAAACGGAAGTACGGTCGCGGATCTCCGGAGCGAACGAAGGGGATGTCTCGCGTGGCGTAGCAGGAAGCGAGGAGGACGGCGGCCGCCGCCAGGCTACCGGCCGCCCGTATCACCCTGAATGTGTTTGATCCAGGCATCGGACGTTCCGAGTTCGCGCATGAGGATGTCGTCGCGGATTTTCCTGCCCCAGAAGAGCGTGGACGCAGATTCCGTGGCCGCTTCCTCGAAAGCCTTCTTGGCCTCCACCGCCTTGCCCTCCGTTTCCAGAACCAAGGCGAGATAGTACGGAACGATGGATTTCAGCGGTGAATCCAGCGTCTCCAACTTCTTGAATGTAGATCGAGCCTTTTCCGTATCCCCCTTCTCCAAATAGGCGTGTCCCAGGAGCTCTGTTGCCAGCGTCACGAGAACAGGGTAGCGGGCGCGCCTGAGTCCTTCTTCCAGCGGTGGGATGGCCTCGGCCGCTTTGCCGGCACGCAGGAGGCATCGTCCTTGGAGCACCCTCGCCCAAGCCACCACGGGCGTTCCCTTGTAGTCGGCGGCGAGTCTCGATGCCCGTTCGGCATATCCGCTCCAGAGAGGCGAGGCTTCCGCGGCCCCCGCCTGGGGGGCGCTCTCGAGGGACTGCATTTCCTTGACGAGCTTGGAGATCTCCCACGAACCCTTCTCAGCTCGTTCCTGCCGATGGCGACTGACGATCACGCTGCCGGCGGACGCCAAGACCAGCACTCCGATTGCGCCCCAAAGCCACTTCCTGTGCTTGTTGGCATAATCGAGGGTGCGGAACCCCGTCTGCTGGAACTCGTCCGGTCCGCGGATCTCTTTCCTCGTCAGTTTGATCTTTTTTTCCGGCATGGCGGCTCCCTACGTGTGGATTTCGTTGCCTTCCTGGGCAGCGCCTAACTCTTCGGGTGCCGGCCGATCCATGGCGGCGCCCTCCGTTCGGGTTTCGTTGCCTTCCTGGGCAGCGCCTAACTCTTCGGGTGCCGGCCGATCCATGGCCGGAAGTGTAGGCGAATCGGGACTTCGTGTAAACGAAAATCCCTCTGAAAGTGGTGGAGGAGAAAAGTCTGATAGTGGTCCGGCACGCGTCGGAGCGGGTGAACCGTGAGTGTAAACGCCGGGGGACGACTCCCCGTTTGACGGATGGTCCGGATCGAATATCCACGTCCTCCCACCCTCGGCGGCTGGTACGCCGCGAGCGCCTTCTTGAGGCTTTCCTGCGCGACTTCATCGGGAACATGGCGGGCGAGCTGCTCGTCCAGCCGATCCGTGAGCGGGAGAATCTGCTGTGTGCCGACGCCCGTCAACCCCGACAACTTCAGGATGGGGCAGAAGTTGAGATGCGGAAACCGGGAACGCACGGCCCATGCGGCCTTTTCGGAATCCTCGCTTGTCACGCGGTCGCATTGGGTGAGAATGAGGACCAAGCCCTTCCCCTGCTTGAGCGCGTGGTATCCAAGACGTACATCCTGAACGGCGCCCGGCTCGCGGACATCCATCACCAGCAGCGATACGTCCGAGTGATCGATGGATCGAAGCGCCTGACCGACGGACTTTTCTTCGAGCCGCGTTCCTACCCGGGCGCGGCGGCGAATGCCGGCCGAATCGGTGAACACATAACGCCGGCCCTCGCGGACGAGATCTGCATCCACCACGTCGCGTGTCGTTCCGGCCTGAGGGTCGGTCATCATTCTCGCCTCGCCCAGAAGGGTATTGAGGAGAGTGGATTTTCCGGCGTTGGGGCGACCGACGATGGCCACGTGGATGGGAGGGGTGACGGCCTGAGCCGGGGTCGGCTCCTGATCCGCCTCCGGAGTGGGCGGCATGGGCGGTATGGGGGTCAAGTCTTCCAGTTGTTCCCTACTCCTGGAGGCTTTCGATGCGCGAATGCGCGATCGAACGAAGTCCATCAGCGGCCCGATACCGCGACGATGAACGGCGGCGATGGGGAACGCCTTCTCAGCGGCAAGCCGGTGGAAATCGGACAGGGCCACGGCTTCAGGAAGGTGCTGGCCGCCCACGTCCATCTTGTTCACCGCCACGCAAAACGGTTTCCCCTTCTTTCGGATCGTGCGCGCGTTTTCCTCATCCAGCGGATGGCACCCGGTTGTCTGGTCGACCACCAGCACGACATAATCTGCATTCTCAATCGCCGCCTCAGCCTGTCGGTTGACGGCTTCTTGAATCCCCTCGCGCCGACCCGGCTCCAGCCCGCCGGTATCTTCAATTCGGTAGGTGACGCCCCGGATTTGAACTGTTTCGCCCACGCGATCCCGCGTCACGCCGGGTGTCGGATCCGCAACAGACCTCTCGTAGCCGAGGATCGCGTTGAATAGAGTCGACTTGCCGACGTTGACTCTCCCGACGATGGCCACCGTCGGGAGGGTCATCCCAGCAGCCATTTGAGATTTGAGATTTGAGATTTGAGAGACGGTGGAGTCATTCGCTCTGCGCCTGATCCTTGATGGCCGCGATCGCGGCCTCGGCCGCGATCTGCTCGGCCGACTTCTTGCTCTTTCCCTCACCCTCGCCCAGCAGCCGTCCGTTGACGCTCACGGATATTCGGAAACATTTGTCATGGTCCGGCCCCCACTGCGCAACCGTCGAATACACCGGGATCGTTTTCCAGCGTTTCTGGCACAGCTCTTGGAGGAGCGATTTGAAATCGCGGCTGAAAGCTTCCACGCGCAGGTTCTCGGGGAGTTGGGTGAGCCACGCTCCGAAGTGCCGCTCAATCAGCCGGAAGGCCTCCGCGAAACCGCCATCCAGGTAGACGGCTCCCATGACGCTCTCATAGATGTCCGCCAGGATGGATTTCTTGGCGCGGCCCTGCGTGGCCTCTTCGCCCCGTCCGAGCTGAAGGAACCGCCCAAGGTCCAACGCGAGTGATCTCTCGTAAAGACTGTCCTCGCTCACCAGTTGCGACCGCAGCTTGGACAGCACGCCTTCTGCCGCATAGGGGAACCGACCCATGATGATGTGCGTCATCGCGAGCTGGAGCACGGCGTCCCCCAGGAATTCGAGATTTTCGTAGTGGGGAATCCCCGCCTCAGAATCCGGAATGTTGGTATCGCGTATTTCCTCCACAAACGATTTATGTGTGAGAGCGATTTCCAGAAAGCCGATCTCCTTGAACCGGTACTCCATGACCGATTCCAGATCTCCAAGGAGGCGGCGGCGTTCGTCGTCCATCGGTCAGTCGGGACGGCCCCGCAAGAAAGGTCTCATGCCGAGGGAACCAGTCCCTCCCACGCCCGGTCGAAAAAGGTGGGTGGGGGCGTCAGCACGTACACAATCTCGCTCCTCGATGGGGCCACGTTCCGAAAGCCGTGGTCCAGAGTGGCTTTGTAATGCAGTGCATCGCCCTTCTGGAGCACGAATTTCCGGCTGCCCACCGTGAGCTCGACTTTGCCCTTGAGGCAGACAACGAGTTCCTCGCCGTTGTGGGAAAGGTGTTTCTTGCCGCTCCGGCCGTCCCGCTCGAGGGTCATCACCGCCGAGAAAATCCGGCCGTCCGGTATCCCGCCCGCCACCATTCGCCCGCTGAAACCCGTCTCGGAAACGAACGGTCGGACGTTGTGGTTCCCCGCGAATTCCACCTCTCCATCGGCTCCATCCACAGAAAACAACGTGGCCACGTTACATCCCAGCGCGCGCGCGACGCGGTGAAGCGTGACGATCGTGGGAACCATCTTATTGTTTTCGATCTTGTAGAGCGTGGAAACGGCGATCCCGGATTTGCGCGACAGATCGCTGATGGATACACGGAGACGCTCACGCATCTCGCGGAGTTTGAGACTGGTGCGGCGGGCGAATTCCGAGTCGCCACTATTCTCGCGCGTGATGCGCTGTCTTCGTACGGCCATCGAAGGCCGATTGTACACTATGCCCGTCAGGCGTTGTAGAGACCTTCGATCATCTCGCGGTACTTTTCCTCCACGACCTTTCGCTTGACCTTCAGCGTGGGGGTGATTTCGCCGCCCTCGATCGTGAAATCGTTTTCCAGGACGGTGAATTTCTTGACCTGCTCGTAGCGGGCCAGTTCCTGGTTCGCTTTCTCGATGGCGTCGGCAACGAGTTTCTGCACGGCGGGGTGCCTGGCGATGGTCCCATCCGTTCCCTCCCCCAGATTCTTGTCCTTCGCGTAGGCCCGCAGTTCTTCCGGATTGAGCGTTACCAGGCCGATGAGGAAGGGCCGGCGGTCGCCGATGGCCACCACCTGGCTGATGAGGGGGCACTGATTTTTGATCAGTGTTTCGATGTTTGAAGGCGCTATATTCTTGCCGCCCGCCGTGACGATGAGATTTTTCTTCCGGTCGGTGATCTTCACGAAGCCGTCCGCGTCGATCACGCCGATATCTCCGGAGTGGAGCCACCCATCCTTGTCGATGGCCTCGGCCGTGGCTTTTTCTTCCTTGAAATATCCCATGAACACATTCGGTCCGCGCATCAGGATTTCGCCATCGGGAGCGATCTTCACATCGCATCCCGGAATCGCCCTTCCCACCGTACCGAATTTGTAGTCGGTCAACGTGTTGGCCGTGCCGATGGCCGCACACTCGGTCAAGCCATAGACTTCCGCTACGAACAAGCCGGCGGCATGGAAGAATTCGAGGATTTCCGTGGAGATCGGCGCTGCCCCGGACACGAAATACTTCACCCGCCCTCCGAAGGCCGCCCGGATCTTGGAAAAGACCAGACGGTCGGCGATGGCCGCCTTGAGCGAGAGTCCGATTGGCACCGGCTCCTTTTTCTGGATGCAACGACTCCGCTCGAGGCCAACGTTTTTCGCCCAGTTGAAAATCTTCTTCTTTCCGGGCGAGGCCTGCTCCACCTGGGCCAGAATCTTCGCGTAGGCCTTTTCAAAAATTCGCGGGACGCTTCCGAAGACGGTCGGCTGCGTCGCGTGAACAGTCTCAAGCACTTTCTCAAGAGATGGGGCATAAGCTGCTGCCATGCCGGTATTAATTCGTCCCATAAATCCAATCAAATGCTCGGCTACGTGTGACATCGGCAGGAAGGACACGGTGATGTCCCCGATGGTGGACGGAATGAGTTTCTCGAGCGACTTGAGTTCGAAGATGCAGTTGCCATGGGAGAGCATCGCGCCTTTCGGCGGACCGGTGGTGCCGGAGGTGTAGATGAGAATGGCCAGATCTTCGGGCCTGATCTCCCGCAACCGGCCGTCCAACTCGCCGGGATGCTCCTTCTCGTAGGCGTCGCCCTTTTTGAGGATGTCCTCGAAGGCCAGGATGCCTTCTCCTACCGCTTCTCCCCATGAAATGACGGTCTTGAGATTTTTGAGACGAGGTAGGGCCTGAACCACCTTTTGGGCCTGTATCTTCGAGTCGAGCACGCACACCTTTGCTTCGGAATGTTCGAGGATGTACTCCGACTGCTTGGCCGTGTTCGTTTGATAGATGCCGACGCCTGACGCGCCGCACGAGAAGGCCGCGAGGTCGGCGATCGTCCATTCCGGCTGGGTTTCTCCCAGGATGGCGACCCGATCGCCTTTCTTGATGCCGAGGGCCAGCAGGCCGTTGGCGAACCGGCGCACGAGCCGTCCGTACTCTTCCCAAGTTGCTTCCATCGTTTGGCCGTTCTTGACGTAGCGATAGGCCAGCTTCTGGGGGGTTTGCTTCACCCTCCACCAAAACAAATCCGGAACGGTTTTGACTTCCATCGTTATTCACCTCCCTTGGTGAGATGGAGTTTTACCTCGACCGGCGTCCCGATGCAAAGGGACAAGGATGAGCGGATCTCTGGGTAGGCGCACCCTTCAGGGTGCGTCTTCGGACGCGCGGGCATAAAAAAGCCCGCGGCTACCTAGGCCCCACGGTCACTCGGCACCTGATCGCTGTATCGTTTCGCTTTTTCATCGCGGATGAATACGGTGCCCTGCGCGAGGGCGACGGTGCGGTCCTCGTTGGTCACCACGATGTGCACCACCGCCACTTGTTGCCGAAGCGATTCGACGCGCGCCACGGCCACGCAGCGCCCTTTCTCCACCTTGCCCATGTAGTTGATTTTGTACTCGAGTGAACGGGCATCGCGGCCCGTGGTCAGGGGAAAGACACAGAGCGCGAGGGCCGAGTCGACCAGGCTGGCCACGGCACCGCCGTGGACTGTGCCCGGGCCACCCCACAGATGCTCGCCCACTTCCATGCTGCACGTGATCGTACCCGGCCCGATCTCATCCACCCGAATGCCCATGTGGTTGAAGAAGGGAGAGAGCCGGACCGCCTGGCGCAGTCTCTCTGCATGTTCGGCGTTGTATTGGCTGCTGAAGTCCTCCATCGAGCGGAAAATACCATGTATTTGGATTGGACAAAACCGAGGACTGGGTTCTCCCGCCGACTGGCGGGGGAATGACGGAGGGGCGGTTCTTTTCTTGTTGTGGGGGGAGGGTCAGTTGGTGGTGATTTTGTCGAGGGTGGGTTGAGGCTGATAGAGGTGGAAATCGACGCGGCGGTTCAGGGAGCGGCCGGCCGCATCCGCGTTGGAAGAGACGGGCTCAAGATCGCCCATTCCGGTGACTTTCATGCGCGATTCGGGAACGCCGCGCTTGGAAAGTCCGTTGGCCGCCGCTTTGGCTCGGGTCATGGATACACGCATGTTGCTCCTCACCGTTCCGAGCGAATCCGAGTGGCCTGTGATGTTCACGTTGAACTCAGGCTTGGCATTCAGCGCGTTGACGATGTCATCCAGGACGGCCGCCGCCCCCTCGGGGAGAGAAACTTGGTCGTATCCGAACTCCACGTGCCAGGGCGCCGGCGTGAAGGGATCGAAGTCCGCACGGCGATTCTGCATCCGCGAAACCCGGTCCGTATTCGGCGCGATCGGCCGGCGGTGGCCCATGGCCACCGGAACGAGGCGTTTCCGGTCGACGCCTTTTGAGGCCAGGTAGTCGACAATCGCCACCGCCCTTTGGAGGGAGACCCACTTGTTCAATCCCGATGATCCGGTCTCATCGGTATGGCCCACCACCCGGAGGATGACGTCCGGGTGCTCTGCGAGTTGACGCGCCAGCTCGTCCAGCACCGAGTAGTAACTTGGATCGATGGCGGCGCGATCGAACTTGAACGGTATTTTCTCGGTGAGAAAGATGGAATTGCCGGCGGATTCCGACGGCCTTGGTTCCAGCCGGGCGATTTCAACGGGCGGATTCTGAGCGGCTTCCTCGGCCGGTTCAGGCTCCGACTTCACGGGCTCCGGCGCAATTTCTTGAACCGCCGCCACCTCAACGGGCTTTGTTTTCGGCTTCTCCAGCGCCAGTGTGATTTGCAGTTTCTGGCCTTCGCTCACCTCCACCGTTTTCTCAGCCGGTTCGTAGCCATCATATTCGGCCTTGAGCGAGTGCTTACCGGGGGAGAGTGGACCGGCTTCGAAGTGGCCGCCAGGGATCGTGACCCGCGCATCGGGATCTCCGCTTACGAAAACGGCTGCGCCTTCGATGGCCTCTCCGGTGGCGGCATCCACCACGGCGCCCCGCACTTCCCCTCCCCGGCCATCCGCAGCGACGCGTGACCGGGCGGCGGCTTCCGGCATCCCGGTGAAATACGCGAGAGCCACGATGGCCCGCCAGGGAGGAAGAATTTCCTGATCTTCAGGCCCTGGAAAATCGCCGCTGAGAAAGCCCAGGTCCGCCGCGGCTTCCACCTGCCATCGACTCGCCAACGGAACTCTCACTCCGGGGGTAAGCCAGATCGGATTTTCGGCAAAGCCGATCCTCTCCCTGGCCAGGCGATCCGAAGTGTCGTCGGCAAACGAGCTGCCGAGAGATTTCCCGTCGAAGTCCTGAAAGGTGAAAAGATCGACGAAGGCGGAGATGGGTTTGAATCGCGCCTCCGCGCCGACACCCATCAGCCAGCTGCTTTCAACATAGGACCCCTGGGCGAAACGGAACGGGCGCGTCAGCGTTCGGATATCACGGTCGAGGGATTTGGCCGAGCGGTCCCAATACGTGCCCAGATTCAAATGGAAATGGATGGGGCTCAAATCCACGGACCCGGCGGCGAGAACGGTGGGGCTGATGGACGATATTCCGGTTCGGCCTTGCTGCGCCGGAGCACTGGTTGTGGCGCTTGCCAGGAGGGAAAAATCAAGGCGTGATCCCCGGAGCAGCGCGCCCTTCACCGCGATCGTGGTGTCCCCGAAATAACCGTTGCTTCGCTTTGCGTCTTCCGGCGGCCGAATGACGTCGGATCTCCCTTCGACGGCGAGGCCGAATTCGAATCGTTCGAACATGGAATAGGCGGATCCGGATCGGGTATAGGAAAGGGTCCAGTCGATCGATCGGTGATCGTAGCCTTCCAGCATGAAGTTTTTGGCCGTGAAGTAGCCGGATTCGATTTTCAGGAGGCTTGCGCCCGCCGGAAGCCGTGAACCGGATGATGTACGCGCAAGTCCAGACACGCCGTTCTGGGTGGCGCCGGAGGCTTCCCCGGCAACGCCCGGGCGGCCGAGGCCCAATAGGAATAGGAATAGAACTGGAATGCCCATCAATCCACGCGCACTTGCCGTCATAGCGTCCCTAGGGGTGGGATAGTACCGCACTGGGGGGCCGAAGTCCACCCCCAGCCCCGAACGTCCTGACTCCCGGAACGATTTACCGGCGCGCGCGGCGAAGACCGATCAGAGCGAGCGCCGCGAATGCCAGGCCGAGATCTGCCGCTGCGGACGATCCGAAAGGCACGGCCGTGCAGCCGCCGCCCCCTCCTCCACCGCCGCCCTCGCCCCCGCCTCCCCCTCCGCCGCCGCCGGGCGGAACGCAGGCCGGGTTCTTGTCGGCCCCCTTGTCGATGGTGAACGAATCGAGGACGGTCGAGCCGTCGATCGACAAGGTCTTGATGTCGATGTGCGATCCGTTCACGTCGAACTGCATTGCATGATGGGTGCAGGAGTTCATGGTCTGAAGTGATGAATTCTGGCGGACTTGCAGCTTACAGTTAAAGCCTAGATTTACCAATCCATCGAGCGGCGCGCCGCCCCCGCCCGTGAGCAGGTGGTAGACGCCGTTCTTGTACGCCCGCTGATAGGAGTGTTCGTGCCCGGAGAGCGTGGCATCGATACCGTATTTCTCGGCGAGGGGCTCGATGTTGTTCTGGTTGTTGTCGTTCGGACCGTGCCAAGTCACGCCTTCGAAGGTTTCGTGGTTGGCGAGGAAGACGTGTTGGATGTTCGAGTCGGCCTTCGCGGCGGTCAGCTCCGATTCGATCCATTTGTATTGGGCCGAGCCGGGAGTAGCATCTTTGTAGTCGTCATAGACGACGAAGCGCGTATTCCCGTAAGTGAAGGCGTAGTACGTATTGTAGGCTGTGTCCGGCCCCTGGGGGAGAAGCCAGAACCGTTTCCAGTTGGTACCGTTGCTGTCGTTCGCATCGTGATTCCCGATGGCGGGGAAAAGGACGTTGTGATTGAGATAGTTCTTCGTCGTATCGAACCAGTACTGCCACTGGGTGTTATCGCCGCCCACGTAAACGTAGTCGCCCGTTCCGATGATGAAGTCCGGGCCGATTTTTTCGTCGATCATTTTGATGATTTTCGCGTGCTGGGTGAAGGGGTCGTCCCACTGCGTGGCGCCGCGGGTATCGCCGTACACCGCGAATCGGAAGGGCTGGCAGGAAAGAATCGAGGTTGTGAAATAGGAACTGGAGCCGCCGGATTCAACGGAGCCGGAAATGACTTTGTAGTAGTAGAACGTGCTGGGATCGAGGCCGGTAACCGTAACGTGGTGATTCGTGGCTGAGGCGCTCTCATCGGCTTGCTTGTCCAGAAAGACGACGTTCGTGCCGTAATTGACGATGCCTTTCGTGGGGGCGTCGCTTTCCCAGTTGACGGTTACGGAGTACGGCGAAAGATTGGTGAGGTACGGACCCTTTGTGATGGCGGCCTGGGCGGCCGTGGAACCGATGAACAGAATGGTGAGCGTAGCTGCGCCGACGAGCTTCTTCATGCCTTCCCCCTTCCCGATGCGGATTTCATGGCCTTATATGGGCCCAGGATTATCACCGTCCTGGCGATACGTCAAGGGGATTGGGGGAAGCAACGTATAATAGGTGACAGTATACTCTATTTATAAATAGAGTATACGGTCACCTATTATACGTTGACGGGGCTTCTGGACGAGCGAGCGATGTGGTAAGAAACCTGCACATGGATGCTGAAACGAATTCAGCATGACGCCCGTACTGAAGCGGTGCCTCAGTACCGGATTGGTTTTCACTCTCGGATCAAACGCAGCGCAAGGCTTTCAGAATGTGAGATTCGAAGCCGAGTGGGGAAATCCGGGCGGCAGGAACGGGCCGTTTCGGGGGCCCGCAGCGCTCGCTTTGGACTCCGCTTCCAACCTCTATGTGGCCGATTCGAAGGGCGATCGAATTCTTCTGGTCGGCGCCGATGGCCGGGTGATCCGATCCCTGGGGAGCCGCGGCGAGGGCGCGGGGCAATTCGATTCCCCTTCCGGCATTGGTGTGGATCGGGAAGGCCGCATATACGTTTCGGATACCGGCAACGACCGCATACAGGTCCTCGCCCCATCAGGAACGCCGGTCTACGTTTTTGGCGCAGAAGGGAACGGCCCGAAACAGTTCGACGAACCCCGTGGGCTCGCGCTGATTTCCGATCTTCTTTTCGTGGCCGACGCAGGGAACCACCGAATACAGGTGTTCAGCCGGGACGGAGTATTTCTCCACGCCTTCGGAAACGAGCAAACGCTCCAGAAACCCGTGGATGTGGCCGCGGGATCGGACGGGCGCGTGTTTGTCGCCGATGAGAGCGGAAATCGAATGCAAGTCTTCAACCTGGACGGGGCATTGAAAAGAACCATGTCCGCCCCAACCGATGTACCGGAGAATCTCCTGCGCCCCGTTTCCGTGGACGTGGACGCGCGCGGCTACCTTTTCGTGGCGGATTCCGGCAATTTCAAGATGAAGAAGTTCGATCCCTCGTACAAAGTCGTCGCCTCGATGGGATCCAAGGCAAAAACGGGCTCCGGCGCCTTCATTGAAATGTCCGGTTTGGCGGCAGACTCCGCGGGGCGCGTGTATGTTTCGGATGCTGAGAAGAACACGATCCAGATTTTTTCCACGGAGCGTGAGAGTCAGTTGCCCCTTCCCCGTCGAATCCTGCCTTTCAGCGCGGAAGTGGAGGAGATCGTTCCGGGCCGGGTTCTGGATCGTGTACGCATGGAGGACGGCTCGACGGTGGTCTTGGAGGCCGATTCCCGCAAGATGGTCGTCAGCGGCGTCGACGGCACGCGGATCGAAATGGGCCCGTTCAGAGAGCCCGTTTCGCTCGGTGTGGATCGATCATCCTCTCCGTTGCGCTCCGGGGACGGCGAGAAGAAGCGGTATCCGGAAGAAACGCCGGGAAATATCTGGGTGGTGGATGCAGGCGCCCATCAAATTCTCAAGTATGCCAAGGATGGAACTCGCTTGTTGGCCATTGGGAAGAAGGGATCGGCCGGCGGGTATCTGGATTCTCCGCGAGGGATGGCCTTTTCCACGAACGGGAATCTCTATGTGGCGGACACGGGAAATCACCGGATTCAGATCTTCACGCCCGAGGGTCTGGTCGTCGGATCCATCGGACGGAAAGGGGAAGCCCCCGGAATGCTCAGGGAGCCGGTGTCGATCGCGATGGACGACTCGAACAACGTGTACGTTGCCGAGGAGGCGAATGCGCGGGTCAGCCGATTCGACGAACAGGGGAAGCTGATCGGGATCATCGGCGGGCGCGGCACGGCAAGCGGCCGGTTTGAAAAACCCCGCGCGCTGGCGTGGTCACCGAGCGGGTCGCTGCTCGTCTACGACTACGCAAGACAGGACATTCAACTGTTCACGTCTGAGGGGGAATTCATTTCCAGTTTGGGGAGCGGCGGGGGAGGACGAGGGGAGTTCCAGTCGGTCGAGAGCCTGCGAGCCCCCTCCCCCACCCAGCTCTGGGTCATGGACGGGGAGCGCGGCGACACGCAGGTTTTCACGCTTCGATTCACGCCTCAAACCCCGGCGCGCGTGTCGGCCAAGGGAGGACTGAAAGTCATCGAGCTTTCCTGGGAGGCCGGCGGTGAGTCCTATCTCGACGGCTTCAATCTGTACCGCAGGGAGAATCCGCGCCGGGCGTTCGAGCGGATTCATTCCACACGGGAGAGCGCGTGGGCCGACCGGGAGGTGGTCAAAGACCGGACCTACGAATACGCCGTCTCCGCCGTGGCGCGGGACGGCTTCGAGAGTCCCTTGTCGAAAAGCGCTTCCGCCATGCCCTTGAAGCTGGTGCCGCAGGCGCCGTCCGGAATCAAACTCATGCCCCGGGAGCTGGCCATGGTCGTCTCCTGGCAGCCGAATCCGGAAAAGTTCATCGATCACTACACGGTGTATCGCGGGGAAACACCCATCGGGGACTACAAGGAGGTCGCCCGACAGTCCACCACCGTGGCGTTCGACCGGAATCTCCAGGAGGATCGCGTCTACTACTATCGAGTGACGGCCACGGCCAAGGAGGGTGAAGAGAGCCCCGCCGGCACGGTTGTCTTCGAGCGTCCCCTGCGTTCTCCGGTGTCCAAGCCCCCCTTGCAACTGGCGCCTATCGAGCTGCGTCCCCTTTTCGCATCGCAATACAAGCTTTATGAAAAGGAATCGTTTGGCCGCGTGACCATCCGCAACAATACCGATTTGCCGATCCCCAACGTTCGGCTCAGCTTGAGTGTGAAGGACTACACGGACTTTCCCACCCAGATCGCGATTCAGGAGATTCCACCCATGGGCTCGGAAGATCGGGACGTGAAGTTGGTCTTCAACAACAAGATCCTGGATCTCACGGAGAGCGCCACCGTGCAGTTGGCGTTCACCCTCGGCTACTTTGAGGGGCGCATGGAGCGAACGATGGCCGACGCCTATCCTGTCACGGTCTACGAGAAGCACGTCCTGACGTGGGACGATCCCTCGAAAATCGCCGCGTTCGTGACCCCCGGGGACCCGGTGGTGGCGTCGGTCGCGCGCGCGGCCATCGCCGAAATTCCGGAGAATGTTCATGGGATGACGGACAACGTCATGAAGGCCAAAACGATTTTCGAGGTGGCCGGGCTGGCGGGCGTAAGGTACGTTGCGGATCCGAATACACCCTACAAGGAGGCGTCCCAGAACAAGGCCCGCATTGATTTCGTGCAATTCCCCCGTGAAACGATTCAGCTCAGGGCCGGTGATTGCGACGACCTCAGCTCACTCTTCGCATCGCTTTTCGAGAACGTGGGCGTGACCACGGTCCTGCTCGATGCTCCCCCCCGCTTTGTGGCATCCAGCCAGTCGCGGGACGGCCATGCCCTCCTGGCGCCGGGCCACATCTTCATCATGTTCGACTCGGGCCTCACGGCGGAGGAGGCCATCGATCGCGGCTTCGCTCTCGACGATTTTGTTGCTTGCGATCCCTCTCCGCCGACCTCGGCCGCGTCCTGTCCAATCCCGGTAGCCGCAGGCTTTACGCCTGCGTCAGAAGACGCACCCGTAAAGGGTGCGCCTACCAAGCCCGAGTGCAAGGACGCCTCCATTGAGAGGGCGGCTACCTCACTTACGACTCACGACCCACGACTCACCACTCACGACTCATCCCTGTGCGTCCCGTTGGAGATCACGATGATCGGCTCGTCCTTTCGTGAGGCGTGGAATAGGGGAATCACCGAGTGGAATGAAGGGTCGAAAGAGGGGCAAATCCGAGCGATCGACATTCATCAAGCCTGGGATCGATACAAACCCCCTTCGCTTGTTCCCGTCGATTTCAAGCCCATGAAAATCCCGGCGGTGCGAATCGAAAAGGAGTTTCCCGGTGAACTCCGCTCGATCGCCCTCTCGCACGTGCAAAGGACGGGCGCTGTGTGGAGTGAAAAACTGGCCTCCTCTCCCGACGATCCGGAAGCGCTGAATCGACTGGCCGTGCTCCACGCGGAGTTCGGGTTCGGCGCCGAGGCCGAGAAGTGGCTCCTTCAGATCCTTGCTCGTGATGCGGCGAGCGCCGACGCGAGCAACAATCTCGCCAACATCAGGTTCATGGGAAAGGACTTCAAGGCCGCGGCGGAATTGTACGCGAGGGCGGCGACGGCGGACCCGTCGGACGCCTCGATACTCGCCGGACTTGCTCGCGCTCAATTCAGGGGTGGCGACGCCAAGCAGGCGAAGGAAACCCTCGTCAAGGCCCTGCAGATCGACGCCGGGATCTTGGACGAATACCCTGACCTGACGCAGATTCAACGATAATGTCGTCACCCGTCACCCGTCGTTCCCTGCCGGTAGCCTTCTTTTTCCTCTTGCTACTCACGACTTACGATTCACGATTCACCGCGCCCTCTTCGGCGCTTGATCTCGGAAAGGTCGAGAACCTGATGAACGCGCTCGAAAAGAAACTAGAGCAAGCGGCGCCTGCGAAAACGGGTTCGAAGCGCACGATGACCGGCGGGGTCCGCGCGGCCCAACAGAAGGAGCAGATCAAGCTCTACTGGCGCGGCAAGCCGAAGCGAACCTCGATCCCGAGGCCGGCCGAGGATTTGGCCAAGGCACAACAGATCCTTGCCCTCCTGAGAGAAAAGAAAACGGAGCAAGCGCGCGCCGAGATCGATGCCTTTGCGAAGGCGTTTCCGGAGAGCCCGTTCAAGGCGGAACTCGATTCGATTTCCCGGGAATTGGCGGAATGAGAGCGCCAAGCCGGGTAAGAAGTCGGGGTCTGGGATCCGCAGGCATGAAGCCTGCGCCTACCGCTTGGTAGCCGCGGGCTTTACGCCCGCGTCCTGAATTCAGAAGCTCACGGCGGCGCCCAGGCGAAGTGAAATTAGGTCCTCGTCCAACCCCACGGGAAACGCCACGCCCCATCGCACGAGCCATTCCGGTTCCGGAGCCCAGAAGAATCCGATGATCGTGCTCATGCCGGGCGGATACTCCACCTCCTTGGCGAATTCGGCCCCGGCATCGAGGTTTCCCGTGAGATTCTTTCGAACGGCCAGCGAGAATCCCCACTCGAAAACTCCCATGGGAACACGCGAATCGCACGTTGCCGTATCGAGTGGTGCGTGCCGCCGCGGCGCTCCCGGCAGTGCATCTTGGTAGGCGCGGACTTCAGTCCGCGATATGGACGCACCCCTAAAGGGTGCGGCTACCGAAGCATCCTGGGTCGGTCCTGCGCAGGCAAGATGGGCGAAAACGGAAGCGCCCATATTGGCGGCGAAGAGGAACCCGTCGGCGGAGGTTCGGCTCAGAACAAGGTGAAAGATTCCTCCCGGCCCCGATCCCAGGGTCTTCATGGCGTAGGCTGTGGGCACATCGATTTGCGCCGCCACAGCAAGGCGGAATGGAGGGGATTCCGGCTTGGCCACGATGTCGGCCAGTCGGTGTCGGCCTCCGATGGCGAATCCTTCGAATACACCTTGGGCCAGATCCAATCCTTCGGCAGGATTCGTAAGCCAGTGGAGATGCGTCTCGAGGTGGAAATCTTCGGAGAGACCTCTGATGTAGACAGGGGCGATTTCGATGCGCTGCCCCGTGGAGGGACCCAACTCCGGCCGGAAGTAGACCGCTTGAGTGGAGAAGACATTGGCTCCCGGGTGCACGGTATCCGCCGTGGCGGTGGCGAAGAAGTTCTGACCGTGGTGGGCGTGGGCGGTCTGAAGATGCGTGAAGAGTGACGCGTGAAGAGTGATGAAGAGCGTGATGAGAGATGAGTGATGAGTGATGAGATAGGACCAATGCCTGGCGTCACTCCCGCGGGGTTTCACCTCACGCCTCACCCATCACGTATTTATCCCCTGCCCCACGTGGCCAACTGCTCGTACGGGTAGCCCATCGGGATCGCGCTCGCCTCGTCGAGACGGGCAAGGCCGTCTGCGTCAAGCTTCACATCCGGAGAATACAGGTTCTCCTTCGCCTGCTCCAGCGTTCGCGCCCCCAGGATGGCGCTGGTCACCCCAGGCTGGGCCATCACCCAGGAGAGCGCCACCTGAGAAGGGGTGGCTTTCCGCCCTTCCGCCTCGGACTTCAACACGTCCACGATTTTCCCATTCCGCTCCGAGAACGTTTCCAGCTCTTGCTTCCGGCTCCAGCGGGCGTCCTGCGGACCCTCCCCCGTGGCACTGTATTTCCCCGAGAGAACGCCACCCGCCAAGGGACTCCACGCGATCACCCCGAGCGCTTCAAAGCGGCAGAGCGGTAGAATCTCCCTCTCGATGTCGCGGCAGAGCAGGCTGTACTGCGGCTGGAGGCATTCCAAACGCTCCCACCCCCGTTGTTCGCTCCGTGAGAGCGCCTGGGCGAGATGCCAGGCCGCCAGATTCGACGCGCCGACATGGCGCGCTTTCCCCTGCCGCACGAAATCATTCAGCGTGGAAAGGACCAGATCAAGCGCGGTCTCCTCGTGCCACATATGGATCTGGTATAGATCGATGTAGTCGGTTCGAAGCCGGCGCAGGCTTGCATGGAGGGCATCGTAGAGGTGCTTGCGTGAAAGACCCATGTCGTTCGGGCCGTCGCCCGTGCGGAACCGGCCTTTCGTCGCCAGGACGATCCGATCCCGCCGGCCCTTCAGGGCGTCCCCGAGAATTTCCTCGCTTCGGCCGCGCGCATACACATCCGCGGTGTCGATGAAGTTGATCCCCTTTTCAAGGCAGAGATCCAAGATCCGGAGCGATTCCGCTCCGTCGGTCTCCCGTCCAAACGTCATCGTGCCGAGGCAGAGGGGCGAGACTTTCAGCCCGGTTCGGCCGAGCACTCGGTATTCCATGATGAGGTCTTGTTTACGCCAACGGGGCGGTGGATTCAACCCATCGGGTGAGTCCGCGTGACGCGGGCCGCTCAGGTTGTCGAACCCTAAAATCGAGGGAGACAAATGGTAAACGTCGTCCCCTTCCCCGGCTCGCTCACCACGGAAACGTCTCCGTTGCACCGGCGAACGATCCCGAACACGGTGGCCAGCCCGAGTCCGGTCCCCCCGGCCGAGCCCTTGGTGGTGAAGAACGGTTCGAAGAGATGCGCCTGCACCTCCGGCGTCATGCCCGTCCCGGTGTCGGTCACTTCCACGCGGACACAGGGCGCCCTCCCCGAATCGTCTCCGGCGCGCAAGACGTGATGATCCGGTCCTCCCTCCCGCGACCTCACCACGAGTCTTCCGCCATCGGTCATGGCGTCCCGCGCATTCAGGGCCAGATTCATCAGGATCTGTTCGACCTGCGCCGGCTCCATCCGCACGGAGCCCGCCTTCTCATCGAGATCGAGAACAATCTCGATCTTCCCGCGGAAAAGCCGTCGAATCGTCTTTTCAAACCCCGCCAGGACGTCGTTCACGAGGACGGTTTCCTGGCTGCTTCCGCTCCTTCCACCGAGTGCCATCAGCCGCTTCGTGAGATCCTCGGCCTCACGCGTCGCCGCATCGATGGCCTCCGCCTCCTTGCGCGCGTCGGACGAAAGATCATCCCGAGAAAGGAGCATCTGATTGTTCGTGGAAATGGCGGTCAGCAGGTTGTTGAAATCGTGGGCCAACCCCGCCGCAAGGCGACCGAGTGTGTCCATCTTCTGTGCCCGGAAGGCGTCTTGCTCCGCCTTTCTGCGGGCCGTCATGTCCTCGATGATGCCCAGGCCGAGACGCTTGCCGCCGGGGGCCGTCACCGCCGCCGCCCAGAGCCTCATGTCGATGGTCGCGCCACCCTTCTTGACCCGGCCGGGACCATCGACCTGGATGAACTCGCCCCGCATGGTGGCCGCCAGGTTCCTTTTGAACTCCTCCAGCCTCTCCGGAGGAACAAGCGGATTGGGCCGACCCAACACCTCATCGGCGGACCAACCGAAGATGCGTTCCGCCGCCGGATTCCACAACCAAACCCGGCCCTCCGCATCCACGCCCACGATCGCCAGCGGCGTTGCGTCAACAACCTTTCGGAAAAACTCGCCTCCCTCCTCGTCGGCCCCGCGGCCCGGTCGGACGGCATTCTCCTGCCCAGACGCCGACGCCATCTTGTCCAGCCATCTCCGCATGAACCCGATTCGCACCTTCTCCCGATTCTCCTTCGTGGTAAATATCGTTCCCCACGCACCCGGAATACATGACCTCGGACAGGAAAAGTTGCTTTTCCCCCCTGGGCGTCAATACCTACGGCCAGGCTGTCAGCGCCGAAGGCGGGCGAGGGAGCGGAGGCGCATGGACTGGAGCTTGATGAAGCCGGTGGCGTCCTTGTGCTGGAGCTCGAAGGCGGTCTCAAACGAAGACCATTTCGGATTGTAAAGGCTTCGAGCCGATTTGCGGCCCGTCACCCGCACCCCGCCTCGATAAAGTTGAAGTCTCACCGTGCCGGTCACATTGACTTGCGTTTCGTCCACCGTCTTCTGCAGGAGCTCCCTTTCGGGCGCAAACCAAAAACCATAGTACACGCACTCCGCGTATTTCGGGATCAATGAATCCCTCAGTCGCATGACCTCACGATCCATGGTGATGTGCTCCAGCGCGCGGTGGGCCGCGAAGAGAATCGTTCCCCCCGGTGTCTCATACACGCCGTGCGACTTGATTCCGATGAACCGGTTCTCGACAACGTCCGATCGCCCGATTCCATGTTTCGCGCCCAGGTCGTTCAGGCGTCCCAGCACCCCCTCGGGCGAAAGCGGGCGGCCGTTCACCGCCACGGGATCTCCACGTCGGAAATCGATGGTGATGTTTTCGGGTCTGGACGGCGCCTTCCAAGGCGATGTCGTCCATTCGAACATGCTCTCCGACGGCTCGTTCCACGGGTCCTCGAGAATTCCCCCCTCGTAGCTGATGTGGAGCATGTTGCGATCCACGCTGTACGGCTTCGACGCGGTCACGGGCACCGGAATCTTTTTCTCCGCCGCGTATCGGATCAGGTCCGTCCGCGACGTGAACGACCACTCTCTCCACGGCGCAATGACCTTGATCGCGGGATCCATCGCGTAGTAGGTCAATTCGAACCGCGCCTGGTCGTTCCCCTTTCCCGTCGAGCCGTGCGAGACGGCGTCCGCGCGTTCGGCCCGCGCAGCGAGCACCTGGTGCCTCGCGATGATCGGTCTCGCTATCGAAGTCCCCATGAGATACGAGCCTTCATAGATGGCCCCGGCCCGGAACATCGGAAACACGAAATCCCTCACGAACTCACGGCGAAGATCCTTCACCATCACCTTGGAGGCGCCCACCGCTTTTGCCCGCCTTACGGCGAGGGCCAGATCCTCCTTCTGGCCGATGTCCGCCACAAAGCACACCACGTCGCACCCGTACGTATCGATGAGCCACCGGAGGATGACGGAGGTGTCCAATCCTCCCGAATACGCCAGCACCACCTTGCGCACTTTTTCCATCAACGTAAGCCTCCAAAAAGTCGTTCCAGGATCGCCTTTTGCACGTGCAGCCGGTTTTCGGCTTGGTCGAAAACGATCGATCGGTCGCTTTCGATCACCTCCTCCGTGATTTCCTCCCCGCGATGCGCGGGGAGACAGTGCATGACGAGCGCGTTTGGACCGGCGGCACGCACAATCTTCTCATTGATCTGGTATTTCCGAAAGGCCTTCAACTTCTTTCCCCGGTCTTTTTCCTGCCCCATGCTCACCCACACGTCGGTATACAGAACGTCGGCCCCCTCCGCCGCGCGGACGGGGTCCCGCTCAATCCGTACCGCCCGGCCATTCTGTTTCGCGCATTGAAGGACGGCCTTGTCCGGCTCGAAACCTTTGGGGCACGCCACGGTCAACTTCATTCCGTAGAGCGCCGCGGCCTGCGCCAGGGTGTTCGCGATGTTGTTCCCATCCCCGATGTACACCAGTTTCGTCTCCGCGATTATCCGCCCGCGCTCGACCAGCGTGAACAGATCCGCCAGGATTTGGCACGGGTGGAGCGCGTCCGTGAGCGCGTTCACCACCGGAACCGAGGCGTTCCGGGCAATTTCTTCCAGAGTTGACTGCGCGAAGGTACGCAAAACGATCCCGTCCACATATCGACTCATGATACGGCCGACATCCCGCGGTTCTTCGCCCCGGACCAGGTGCGTGTCCTGCCCGCTCAGGAAGATCGGCGTTCCACCCAGCTCGTGGATGCCCACTTCAAAAGAGACCCGCGTGCGCGTGGAAGCCTTCTGGAAGATGAGCGCCACGCTCTTCCCTTCCAGGGGGCGTTCATGCTTCCGGCGATTCTTCTTGAAATGAGTCGCCCGGGCGAAAAGGTGATCGAGATCCGCCGCCGGCAGATCGTCCAGACTAAGCAGGTGCCGAGCCACGTTCTTTCTCCGCCTGCCGGATGGCCTCTTCCAAAATCTTGATCGCGCGATCGACCTCGGCCCGCTTCACGTTGAGCGGCGGCACCAGACGGACGACCCGGTCCTGAACCACCGTCACCAAAAGTCCTTCCTCCAGGCACATCGCCGCCACGGGGCGAGCGGGAACGTTCAACTCCACCGCCTGGATCATTCCGATGCCCCGGACGTCCTGCACCGGCGGAATCGCGCGCAAGCCCTCGAGTTTCTCCCGGAGGTACGCGCCCATCTGCCGGCTCTTCTCGAGAAATCCGTTCTCCATCAGCTTCCGGAACGCCCAAAGCCCCGCCTGCGCCACGAGCGGGCTGCCGCCCATCGTCACCGCGTGGGACCCCGGCCCCAGAGCGGAGGCCAGTTCGGTCTTCGCGAGCATGGCCGCCATGGGGAGCCCCCCCCCCAGGGATTTCCCCAGGGTCAGAATGTCCGGCTCCACCCCGAATTGCTGGTACGCAAACAGTTTTCCCGTCCGCCCCAGCCCCACCTGTACTTCATCGAAGATCAGGAGCGTCTTTTTCTTGGTGCACATCTCCCGCACTTTCCGTAGATAGTCTTCCGACGGCATCACAACGCCGCCCTCGGCCTGAACCGGTTCCATCATCACGGCCGCCGTTCGCATCCCGAGAATGGCCTCAAGCGCCACAAGGTCATTGAAGGGTACGTGGAAAAACCCGGGCACAAGCGGCTCGAATCCTTTGTGATACTTCACCTGGCCTGTGGCCGAGAGCGACCCGAAGGTCCTCCCGTGGAAGGAGTTGAACAACGCTACGATTTCATATTTCTCGTCGCCGTGGGTCTCTTTCCCGTACTTGCGGGCCAGCTTGATCGCCGCCTCGTTGGCCTCCGTGCCGCTGTTGCAGAAAAACACTTTCGATGGGAAAGAGGCCTTGACCAACTCCTCCGCCAGTTCCGCCTGCGGCGCCGTGTAGTAGAGATTCGACACATGGGCAAGCGTGGCGGCCTGCTGCTTGACCACGTCGGCAAATCCCTCCGGCGCGTGCCCCAGCGACATCACGGCAATTCCGCCGACAAAATCGAGGTACTTCTTCCCATCCGCATCCCACACCCAGCTTCCCTCGCCCCGCACAAGAGCGATGGGAAACCTGGCATAGTTCGGCATCAGGAAGGCATCGGCCTTCTGGATGATGTCGGCCCGCGTCAGTTCCTTGGTCGATCCGCTTGGAGGACTCATTTGGAGAGGATCTCCGTCCCCACGCCCTCGTTCGTGAATATCTCCAAGAGGACGGCGTGGGAGATCCGTCCATCCACGATGTGGGCCTTCTTCACGCCATGCGACACGGCCTCCAGGCAGGCGTTCACCTTCGGGATCATACCGTCGCGAATGACATTCTTCTGGAGCAGCTTCTGGATCTCCCCGCGGCGCAACGAGGGGATCAGTTCTTCGTTCTCGCCCAGAATGCCCCGCGTGTCGGTCATCATGATCATCTTCTCGGCCTGAAGCGATTCCGCCAGACGCCCCGCAACCACGTCCGCATTGATATTGTAGCTTTCCCCCTTCGGCCCCACGCCCACGGGAGCAATGACGGGGATGAAATGGTCGCGGTGGAGGGCCGTGAGCACCTCCGTGTTCACACCCGCGACCACGCCCACCTGGCCGAGATCCACTTTCTTTCCGTTCACTTCCTTCGTCATCTTTCGGGCCTTGATGAGGTTGCCGTCCTTCCCCGATAGGCCGACCGCCTTCGCTCCCGCCAGGTTGATCTGCGCCACAATACGCGAATTGATCTGCCCCAGCAGGACCATCTCCACCACGCTCATGGCCTCCGCATCCGTCACGCGCATGCCGTCTACAAACGAATACTGGAGCTTCATCTTGTCCAGCGCATCGCTGATCTGCGGCCCGCCGCCGTGAACGACGATCGGGTTGATCCCCACAAATTTCAGGAGCGAGATGTCCTCCGCAAAATCCTGCTGGAGGGCTGGATCCTCCATCGTGCGACCGCCCAGCTTCACCACAAACGTCTTGCCCCAGAATCGGCGGATGTACGGAAGGACCTCCACCAGCACATCCGCTTTGTGGCGGACGGATTCAGGAATTTCACCCACGCTCATCCCACGCACTCTACAAAATATATCGCGAAAGATCCTTATCTTTGAGAATTTTCTGGACGCGATCGAGCACGTACTCAGCCGTGATCTCCACCGATGTTCCGGACAGGCTCGGCCCCTCGAAGGAGATCTGTTCGAGCACCTTTTCCAGAATCGTGTGCAGCCGACGCGCCCCGATATTCTCCGTCCCTTCGTTCACCTGCTGCGCGATGGCGGCGATCTGTTGAACGGCGTCGTCCCGGAAACTCAGATGCAGGCCTTCCGTTTCCATGAGGGCCACGTATTGCTTCACCAACGCATTCTCCGGCTCGACGAGGATCCTCTCGAAATCCTCCTTGCCCAGCGACGACAGTTCCACGCGGATCGGGAATCGCCCCTGGAGTTCGGGGATGAGGTCCGAGGGCTTGGTCGAATGGAAGGCGCCGGCCGCGATGAAGAGGATGTGGTCGGTTCGAACCATCCCGTACTTCGTTGATATGGTCGAACCCTCCACGATGGGAAGAAGATCCCGTTGAACACCCTCTCTCGACACGTCCGGCCCGTGCCCTTGGTCCCGGCCCGCGATCTTGTCCAGCTCATCCACAAACAAAATCCCACTCTCCTCCACGCGACGCACAGCCTCCTTCGACACCCTCTCCTGATCCACCAGACGCTGGGCCTCTTCCGTTCGGAACATCTCCACCGCTTCGGCCACTTTCACTTTCCGGCGCCGCGATTTGCGCGTCAGGATGTTTCCAAACACGTCCTTCAGATTGAGATCCACCTCTTCCATCCCGCCCGGGGTGAACATCTCCACAATCGGCAGGGCGCGATCCGTCGCCTCCACGTCCACCATCCGCTCGTCGAGCTTTCCATCGTGGAGCAGACGTCGCATCTTCTCCCGGCTGACCTCGTAGGTTTCCGCCGTTTCTTCGGGATCACCGTCCTTCTTGGCCTTGGCTTTCGGAGGCAGCAGGAGATCGAGCACGCGCTCCTCGGCGATCTTCACGGACTTTTCCCTCATGGCGGCGATCTCCCGCTCCATGAGACTTTTCACGGTCATCTCCGTCAGATCGCGCACCATCGATTCCACGTCCCGTCCCACATAGCCGACCTCGGTGTACTTCGTCGCCTCCACCTTGAGGAAGGGCGCGTCCGCCAGTTTCGCGAGCCGCCGCGCAATTTCCGTCTTGCCCACGCCCGTCGGTCCGATCATCAGGATGTTCTTCGGCGCCACTTCATCCCGCAGGGGACCCCGCAACTGGCGACGGCGCCAGCGGTTCCGGAGCGCGATGGCGACCGCCCGCTTCGCGTCCTTCTGACCGATGATGTATTTGTCCAGTTCCGTCACGATCTCCGACGGTGTGAGAGCCTCCTCCATCCGCCCCGGTGTTCGCGGCAGTTTCACAACAACGTCCGACATCAAAGCACCTCGATCTGAACCTGGTCGTTGGTGTAGATGCACATGTCGGCGGCAATTTTCATCGACTCGGCCACGATCTCCTTCGCCCCGAGAGCGGTATGGGCCAACAGGGCGCGCGCCGCGGCTCGAGCGAACGGCCCTCCCGATCCGATGGCGAGCACGCCGTCGTCCGGTTCGATCACGTCGCCCGTTCCGGAGATGATAAACGATCGCTCCTTGTCCGCCACGCTCAGGAGCGCGTCCAGACGCCGAAGCACCCGGTCCGTCCGCCAATCTTTTGCGAGTTCGACGGCGGCGCGCGTCAGATTGCCTCGGTACTCCTCGAGCTTGGCTTCAAACTTTTCGAACAGAGTGAACGCATCGGCCGTCGTGCCCGCGAAACCGGCGAGGACGCGGTCGTTGTACACTCGTCGAAGCTTCTTCGCGCCGTGCTTCATCACGGTCTGGCCCATCGTGACCTGTCCATCAGCGGCCATGGCCACCTGTCCGTTCCGGTGCACGCAGAGCACCGTGGTGTGTCGAAATCGCTGCATCGCTGCGCGCGATTCTAGCACTACTGCGCCGCTTTTCTAGGGACTTCACTCCCACCGGGGATTTGAAAAGCCCGATGCGCAGGTGTATGAGTATTTCTCTCGATGGGAAAGAAAACACCGAAACGCGCGCACGGACTCAAACACCGGAGCTGGATCGTGAGCGAAGGCCCGGAGCGGGCGCCGCATCGCGCGATGCTCCACGCCGTCGGCCTGACCGACGAAGACATTGCCAAACCGTTCGTCGCCGTGGCCAGCACCGGGAATGACGTCACCCCCTGCAATCTCCATTTGAACCGTCTGGTCTCCAAAGTCCGTGAGGGCATCACTTCGGGCGGCGGTACGCCCTTCGAGTTCACCACCATCGCGGTGAGCGACGCCATCTCGATGGGCCATGAAGGCATGAAGGCCTCGCTCGTCAGCCGCGAAATCATCGCCGATTCCATCGAACTCATGACCGTGGCCGAACGGTTTGACGCGCTGGTCACGATTGCCGGCTGCGACAAAAGCCTGCCCGGTTCGGTCATGGCGCTGGCGCGCCTCAACGTGCCCGGCGTGTTCATCTACGGTGGAACGATTCTGCCGGGAAGGATCAACGGCAAGGCCGTCACGGTCCAGGATGCCTTCGAGGCCGTCGGCGCGTATTCAAAAGGACAGATGACTCCCGAGGCGCTCAAGACCATCGAGCGTCTCTCGTGCCCCGGTCCCGGTTCCTGCGCGGGCATGTACACCGCCAACACGATGTCCTCCGCCGTGGAGGCGCTGGGCATGGCCCTCCCCGGCACGGCATCCATTCCCGCCGTGGATTCCCGCCGCGATCAAACTTCCTTCGAGGCCGGAGAGGCCGCCCTAAATCTGCTGAGGCTGAATATCCGTCCGCGCGACATTCTTACCCGCAAAGCGTTCGAGAACGCGATCGCCGTGGTGTCTGCGATAGGGGGATCGACCAATGCGGTGTTGCACCTTCTCGCCATCGCGCATGAGGCCGGAGTCAAACTCGCCATCGACGATTTCGATCGGGTCAGCCGCCGCACCCCGCATATCGCGGACATGCGGCCGGGCGGCCACTACGTCATGGCGGAACTCGACCATGTCGGCGGGATTGCTCTCGTGATGAAGCTCCTCCTCGACGCCGGTGCGCTGCACGGCGATGTGTTGACGGTCACCGGGAGGACCGTCGCGGAAAATCTCAAGAATGTTCAGGCACGGCCGGACCGCACGATTGTTCGTTCACCCTCGTCCCCATTCAGCCCCGCCGGCACGCTGGTCATTCTCAAGGGGAACCTGGCGCCCGAAGGGGCCGTCATGAAGATCGCCGGCAAGAACTACGGCGTCATCACCGGTCCGGCGAAAGTCTTCGACCGGGAAGAGGATGCCTTCGACGCCATCTCGCATCAGCGGATCAAAGCGGGCGACGTGATCGTCATTCGGTACGAGGGGCCGAAAGGCGGCCCCGGCATGCGCGAAATGCTCGCGGTCACGGCAGCACTCGTCGGTCAGGGCCTCGGCGACAAGGTCCTGCTGCTCACGGACGGCCGATTCTCCGGCGCCACCCATGGCCCGATGATCGGCCACGTGGCCCCCGAGGCCGCTCGGGGCGGACCCATCGCCGCGGTCAAGAACGGCGATCGAATTACACTCGACCTCCCCCGCCGACGGCTCGATGTCGATCTCAGCGCCGCACAGTTGAAGAAGCGCCTCAAGACCTGGAAGCCTCGGCCCATTCCGTTCGCCTCCGGCGCGCTGGCCAAGTATTCCAGGCTCGTTTCCTCCGCCTCCCTCGGCGCCATCACCGGGTAGCGACCCCCTCGTGCCCCGAGCCGCACTTTCCGCATCATCGCGGACATCCCCTTGCCGAGGATGGCATGGGGCCATGATATGTCGCCGCGCCCAGGATGGCGCGGCATAGACCATGGCCTGTCCGCCGACAAAGTCGAAAGTACGGCCGGCGTCACGCCGAGCCGCACGGGTCATCATCGCCGCGGGCGAGCACGACTCCGATCTCTACTACGCCACCCGGTTCCTCACCCCCGACCCCTTCACCTTCATCGAAATCGACGGGCGCAAGACCATTCTCCTGAATGAACTCGAAGTCGATCGGGGAAAGAAGGAAGCCTCGGTGGATCAGGTGCTCTGCACCACCGAGCTGATTCGCAAGGGCGCGAAGGGATTTCTGGAACCTCTCGTCGCGTTCCTCAAGAGGGAACGGATTCGAAAGGTCGTGGTGCCCCACACTTTCCCCCACCTCCATGCCGTCCGCCTCGCTTCACGCGGATTCAATGTGAAACCCGACGAATCATCAACATTCTTCCCGACTCGACTCGTCAAGCGCCCCGATGAAATCGCCGCGATCCGGGAAACCCAGAAGGCCATGGAATCGGCGGTTCAGAAAGCCGTGGATCTGCTTCGAGAGGCGCGGATCGAGGGCGATACAATCCGCCACGACGGGGAGGTCGTCACGTCGGAACTTCTGAACCGGATCATGGACCTTCACCTCCACGAAATCGGCTTCCTGGCCCAGCACACCATCGTAGCTTCAGGGCCCGATGCGTGCGATCCGCACTGCCGGGGCGCGGGGCCGATCCGACCGCATCAGGCCCTCGTCATCGATATTTTTCCCCGTTCAATCCGATCCCGGTACTACTCGGACATGACTAGAACATTTGTTAAAGGTCGTCCCTCTGAAGATTTGACACGATTATATGATACTGTACTTGAAGGACAGAAAATGGGGCTCGCCGCCGTTCGTCACGGAGCCGGGGGGCGGAAAATTCATCAGTCCATCCAAGCCTACTTCAATTCGAGGGGTTACAAGACGGGCGTGATCGAGGGACGCATGCAGGGATTTTTCCACGGCACCGGACATGGTCTGGGCCTCGACATCCACGAGCCTCCGAGGCTTGCGAAAATAGGTCAGCGACTGGTTGAGAACCACGTTGTCACCGTGGAGCCCGGCCTCTACTACCCGAGGATCGGTGGCGTTCGCATCGAGGACACCGTCCTCGTCACCCGCGACGGCTGCGACAACTTCGCCACCTTCCCCAAGGACTTCCTCATCCCCTGATGGGAGCAATGTCGCCGGTACGTATTCCCCTCGATTCGCCCGGTTGACAATCAGACGAACATGCGGAACCATGCCGTGACCGTGAGCAATTCAGCAAGAGTGAGGGTCTATCCGGTACGATCGACCAAGCAGTTGGAGGAACTGTTGGTCCGAACTCGATTGAACTTCTTCAAAGGCAAGGATGAGTTCTTGCTCCCATTCGACGACGGCAAGGGAGCGGTTATCCAAGTGTTTGTACGCTACGCCAAGAAAACCAACGCCGTATATTGCTACACCCGGGATCTCGACCGCCTCAGGTCTGACGAGGACAGGGGAAATCCAAACCTTCTGAAACAGTACAGGTGGCTGCTTCACAAGAATTACAATGCGGTAACGGGCACGTATGGACGCAAGGACGCTGATGGAGAGGTGGTCGCAAAATCCACGTTGCCGCTGGATGGCGGCGGCATTTCGACCCGACAAATGAAGCGCCACCTTCTTGCGGTTGTCGCCAGAGCAGTGACCTACCTCCGCGAAAAGACGTCCGGAAAATGGAATCCTCTCCCATCCTAGGTGTCGGCTTCCCCCTCTCAACATAGCTTTGGCAGGTTGGCCCGCCGACGAGCATACTTCAAGGGCATCCGATACTGCTGTCATCACTACTGGCAAATGAATGTACTAGGGCAGCCAGGCGTTTCGGTCAAGAAGGAAAGCTCCGGTGATGACGTCACACTGGAGGAGATCCTTGACCATGTCCATAACGATGGCGAGAGCAGATTCACTTCAATCACGACATCCGGAAAAGTGGCAAGGGGCTACGCCCTTTGCGGAAAAGAATGGCATGGTGTGATCGTGACCGCACTGCCCGACTCTGGTTCGATCTTGGATCCGCTGCCTATTCTCAAGAAAGCCATCAAGAATCCAAACGTCGATCGCCGAACGCTTCTGAGGATAAAGGAAGCCATGGAAAAAGTCACAAAAGACAGGGAACTGTTCGTCAAAGACGGTCTCCTTCCCTCACAAATCATTTCAAGGAGGATTGTTGGATCTCGCGCCCAGCCTGCGCTAGAATGTGAGGGAAATGGATAACTCGTCACATCGGAACCAAGATCTTGAGACATATTTCGATCTCATAGAGCGTCTGCAGCAAGGCACCTCGCGCCAAGATCGAATTGACGTAGCCCGGCATCTCGTTTCACTCCTGCGGTCGAGATCGATTTCGGTGAGAAGAAATGCCAAGTACAAACTGCGTGAGGTGTTCAGTCCACAAAAAGGTCTGCCGTCAAAGTGGAGTCCATGGGGACCTCCGCAAGAAGCTGAAATCGTGTGGTGGGAGAAGCACTTGCATTCAACAAATAGCGCCGGCGCCGTTGGCCGGAACGATGGGGTGGAGGCTCCGCCGATGAACAAACTGGATTTTCGGATTGATTCGACGGAGATCGGCCGCCCGGAGGGAACCGAAGCACCTTACAAGAGGGCTGACATCAAGCCCAATCGGATGCCTGGGCTTCAGAAGTCTCGCATTCCTTCCACCGATTCGTTCGACAGGGAAACAATGGCCGTCAACACTTTCCACAATCGATTCCCCTCCGAAATGACTGCCGCCTGAGAGCTGAGAGCGGCGAACGTTCCTACGCCGCGTCGTCCGCTTCAAAAGGCGGCGAGGACAACGGAAGGAATCCTCATCCAGGCTATGCGTCGTGATCCTTGATGCGGTCTTGGGCATAGAGGCTCCAGAGGCTTTTGGGCTCGGCCTCGGCGGCCTTCTCATACCACCCCTTCGCCGTCGTCCAATCCTTCTTCCGGGCGTACAGGTCGAGGAGCAACGCGAGGTTGTAGAGGGCCCTCGGGGAGGTGGAATTCTCCACGAGGCCTTTGTACTTTTGCGTCAGCGCTTCCACTTGGTCCGGCTTCGGCCTCTGGGCCGCATAGGCCGGTTCATCCAGAAGCAGATCCCATCGCGGCCCGATATTCTGCTTGAACACGCGGTAGGTCGCGCCCGTCAGCGATTTGTTTCCCTTCGTCACCCCCGACATCCAGGTGATGTAGTCCGTGAGAAACCGCTCCGCAAACTCCTCGAAGGAATCGAACGAGATACTCTCCTGCTGGTAGAAGGTTTCCAGAGGACCCTTCAGCCGGGTCTTCCGCTTATCCCTCTGGATCTCGATCCGGAACTTCTGCTCCCGTGACCGGAGTTCCGCCAGGTCTTCCCGCGCCATGCGCCCCTCCTCGCGCCGGCGTTCCCGTTCCTGAGTGTCCACCTGATCGATGAAGGAACGAACCTCCTCCTCCTTGCGAACGGCCGCCATGGCCGTCACCACCGCAAACTCAATCGGCTTGGCCCCAACAATCGGAAGCACGAGCGCTTCAATTTTTCGCTTCGTATAAAGTACGCCGCCGCGCTCTCCATCATACGGAGCCATCATCAGCGGAAGAGGCGCCTGTTTGAATCTCCGATCGAACTGGATCAGCTCTCGATACGCATCAAGCGATTTTCGTCGCCCGGTCCATCTTCCATCCAGGAGTGCGCTGAAGAACATTCCGTCCGTGGCAGATCGAGCGGCCGCGCGCAGGGTCTCGAATCCATCCATCCAGTCCCGGGGCCGGTCCGGATGCCGGCGGGTATATTCCGCCCACTTCAAACACCAGTCGTGAACCAGGAATACCTCCGGTGGACCGTCTTTCAACTCGGACTTCAGCTCCGCCGCCACATCCTCCGGACTGAGGCCGGCAACCCAGCCGAAATCCATGAGGAGCTTCTCCTCCTCCTCGAAATCACCGCCCGCGCCGATCCGCTGGCGCGTTAAAGCCTTGAACGCATCCCACAGCTTGGTGCCGTTAAGGTAGAACCGCTGGCGCCGGTAGCGTTCGATTTCCGCGATCTTGTCTTCACGCGCATGGAGGAGTTTCTGGCGTGCCGGGTCCGGGCCGGTCTCCTTGCCGCCCAAGATGGATTTCAGCCCCGTCTGCGGCTTGGGCAGCGACTCCTCCTGGGCTTTCAGGCGGACCACTTCCGACTCCAACTTGTCGATTTTGGAGCCGAGGTCCTTGAAGGACGAGACGAATTCGTCGAGCGCGTCCTGAACGATTTCCAGACTCACGGAACCGTTGTTACCAGACCGTTCGATCAAGTCAAGCCGGCCGGGGACGGCGCGGTCCTTGCCGCCTCACCATCCGACCCATGGACCATGCGACATGCGGTCCGTCCTGGACCGCTTCCTATCATGGTCCCATGCCATCCTGAGCATGGGATGGGCGGCAGCCGAACGGCAAGGGCCTCCCCAGTCTTGCAGTTCGTTCGGAGGGAGTGTATAAGAGCTCGATTGTGAAAAGAACATTTCAGCCCCACAAGAAATCGCTCAAACGCACGAGCGGATTCTTGACGCGCATGAGCACCACCGGAGGCCGTCGGGTTCTCAAGCGGCGGCGGCAGAAGGGCCGGCATCGACTGACGGTTGAAATCTACCAAAAGTAGCTCTCCCCATACCTTCTCCAAACGCTACCGGCTTTCTCTCCAGCGGGATTTTCGCCATGTCTTTCGAAACGGACGGCGGTTCGATTCGGAATGGGCGGTGTTTCTGGCCTCTCCCAACGGTCTCGACCACGGGCGCCTGGGGATCGTGGTTCGACGCAGACTCGGCAATTCCGTGCGGAGGAATCGCATGAAACGGCAAATTCGAGAATGGTTCAGGCACAGTGGAAAGGATCACCCATTGGATTGGGTGGTCATTCCAAAGCCCGGCCTCTCCGTGCTGGAGACACCGCGCCGGATCCGTCTCGCCTTCGGGAAGCTGCTGGCTCCCCTCCTGAACGTGCCATGAGAACCATTCTTCTCGTGCTCATCGAAGCGTACCGAGCCGCGCTGTCGCCTTTTCTGGGCTCCGCCTGCCGCTTCTACCCCAGTTGTTCCCAATACGCGGGCGAGGCCATTCAAGAGTTCGGCGCCTGGAAGGGTGCCCGCCTCGCCATTCGCCGCGTCCTCCGATGCCATCCTTTTCACCCCGGCGGCTACGATCCGGTCCCCGATCAGGGAGCACCCCGTCCATGAAAACAGACACGCTGCGGCTCGTTCTGGCCGTGGCCCTCTCCGCCGCGGTTCTTTATGTATGGACGCACTACTTCTATCCACCCCCAAAGACGCCCCCGGCAGCTAGGCCCACCGCGGCGGCCCCGGTCTCCCCATCGGCTCCCGCGGCCTTAACCCAGCCCGCCGTGCCCTCTCCGGCTCTCGCGGCGCCCGTTCCCGGTCCCGCCGAGCCGACCGGAAGGCTGCTCACCGTGGATACGCCACTCTACACGGCCACCCTCTCAAGCGTGGGACCGCGCATCACTCGCCTTCAACTCAAGAAATATCCGGAGTCTCTCGATCCCGGATCGGCGGGTGTGGATATCATTTCGCAGACTAACCACGGCGCCGGCGTGCGGTTCCTCTGGACCCCGATCGCGGAGCCGCTGGATTTCACCGGACCCGAGCGACCCGTGCGCGTCGGTCCCGGTCGCGCCGAAGTCGTGGAATACCGCTGGCAGTCCAGCCAGGGGCAGGCCCTGCGACTCGCCCTCGAATTTGATCCCCAGAGCTACGCCATCAAGGCCCGCCTCATCGAAGCCGCGGGATTCGCTCCCGGTTCCGGTCCATCGGGATTGACTCTCGCCGCCTACAGCCCCACCGAGGCCAAGTCGAAATCCCGCACGTCCTATCACCGGCCCGCGGCCCGACTCGGCGATAAAGTCCGGCGCGAGTGGAAGGATCTGGAAAAGGCCCTGACCTACGAGGCACAGCACCATCTCGGCTGGATCGGGTTCGAGGAGCTCTATTTCCTCCAAGCTTTCTGGCCGCTATCCGCACCCGGCCCTTTCGGCGCGAAGCGGGAGGGAGCACTGGGCAGCGTGTACGTCTCCAGCCAGCCGGGACCCACCGGGCCGGCGGCCGTCTCCATCTTCCTCGGTCCCAAGGATCGCGAAATTCTCAAATCCTTCGACATTCATTTGGAGCAAGTGATCGACCTCGGGTGGTTCCAGGTCTTCGCCGTGCCCTTCTACTGGATGCTCAAATACCTCTACAAGTTCGGACACAACTGGGGCCTGGCCATCATCATCCTCACCGTCCTCATGCGGCTCGTCCTCTTTCCCATCAACCACCTCAGCTACAAGTCCATGAAGCGGATGCAGGACGTCCAGCCGCTCATGAACCAACTCCGGGAACGGTACAAGGACAAGCCGGACGAAATGAACAAGGCGCTCTTTGCCCTGTACAAGACGCACAAGATCAACCCCCTGAGCGGCTGCCTTCCGATGGTGGCCCAGTTCCCCATCTTCATCGCCCTGTACAACGTGTTGATCAACGCGATCGAGCTCCGCCACGCCCCGTTCTACTTCTGGATTCACGATCTGTCCTCGAAAGACCCCTACTACGTCACCCCGATCATCATGGGCGCCACCATGTACATCCAGCAGTTCATGACGCCCACGACCCCCGACCCCCGGCAGAAGATCATGATGTATCTGATGCCCGCCGTATTCACCTTCATGTTCATCAATTTCCCCAGCGGACTCGTGATCTACTGGCTCATCAGCAATGTCCTCGGCATCGCCCAGCAATTTCTCATCTACCGCAAGCGCACTCCGGTGAAGGCCTGACGGATGACCGTCCGCGGGATCGCCGTCTCCGCCCTCGCGGTTCTCGCCCTAGGCCCGGCGTGCAACGAAAAAAACTGCGAAGAGATTCCCGCCGCCGCATTCGGAAAACCCACATCGCTTGCCTTCTCAAAAGACGGGGCGCGTCTCTTCGTCGTAAACGGCAACGGCGACCGCCGGTATTGCCAGGCGTTCCTCAGCCTCTTGAAGGTGAGTCCGGACGATCCCGCCACGCTTGCGTGGGATAGGCAGGTAGCCCTCCCCGGACTCCCCGGTGATCTCCGCGCGTCGTCCGATCCCGATCAACTTCTTGTGCCGACGCTTCTCGACGAGGGTGACATCGTTTCCGGCAAGCTCCTGATTCTCGGCCCCGACGCGACCGTCTCCCAGTCCATCCCGACCTCCCGCGGCCCCTTCTGGACGACTCTGGTTCAATCCACAGGCAGCGATCCCCGGCTTCTCCTCAGCAGCCTCCCCGATCAAAAAGTGGACCTCCTGAGATCCAAGTCCGGAACATGGGAGATCGAAGAAACGATCCTGTTGAACTCCGCTCTCTTCCGGTCGGGCCCCGTCAACATCGGCGCCGGCGGCCTCCCCTTGCCCGAGCGGACGGCTCTTCACGCCCATGCCGACCGATCATGGCTTCTCATTGCAGACAGCGCGATCTACGCCTTCCCGTTGGGCGAGGGCAAGACCACGCCCCGAGGGGTCCTTTGGATCTATCCCCTTGACCCGCGCGATCAGCTCTTTTGGGCGTTCGTCGGCCTGCGGCCGCGCAGCATCGCTGTGGATGAATCGCGCTCCATCGCCTACGTGACGAACCTCGGGGGATCGACCGCGCGTGGAGACATCTCCCTTGTCGACCTGACGCCGCCGACCGACGACTCCCGGACCTTCTTCACGCTGAATCTGGGTTCGACGCAGACCGCGCCGCAGGGAATTGTTCCCGCCTCAGGGTCCTCGCCCTACGAACTCCTTCTCGCCGACGATGGCGACACACTCTTCGTCTCGGACCTCAGGGCGCCGCGCGTCTACGAAATCGACCTGACCCCCTTTCACGCCTCCCTGCGCGAAACCGGCTCGTCCACCCTCCAGCAGTGGTCCGAACTGATCGCGGATCGTGGAGAGAACTCCGTGGACTACTTCCCGGCGGCCACTCCGCATTCCTTCCCCGGCCGCGGCGCCGCCTTCCTCGCCTACCACGCCGCTTCCCGCCGGCTCGCCGTCAGTGATCCCTCGGGCGACCGGATCGAGATCTTCTCCCGAACGACAACCGCCGGCGCCCATCTCCCCTGAACCCCGCATGCCCGTCCTGCCGGCTCAGACCTCAACATGCACCGTCGTGCTGACAGTCAACGGGTTCCCGTGGTAATGTAGTCCCGCACAGATGGCGGTGGGACTTATCCTTAGGTAGGCGGGTCGGAGGCGCATCCCTTGCAGATCTCCCGATGGGCCACATTCCTGTTGAACTCCGGTCGAGCGGAAATCCAAAGCCATCTGAAGAACGCCATCATCCGAAGATTGAGGCCCCTCCCGGTCCGGGCGCGCAGCTTCCAAACCTCGGCTTGCTTCTCCGCGGATGACGATATCTCGGGCCCATCGGACGACCTCCTTACGCTCGGCATCGAGGCCGCGCAGCGAGCCAAGGGTATTCGCCTCGACGAACTGGCCGGCCGAAGGGGAGCCCTGCCCTACCTCAATACCTGGCCCGGCGAGCATTACCGCCTACTGGCCGCGATCGTCCAGATCCTCAAGCCGAAGCTGGCGATCGAAATTGGAACGTTCACGGGACTGTCCGCCCTGGCCATGAAGGCGTTCCTGCCCCTGGAGTCCACCTTGGCCACCTTCGACACCGTGGACTGGAGCTCCCATCCCGAATACGTCCTGCAAGAGGATGATTTCATGGGGGGGCGGTTGATACGGCACATGGATGACGTGAGTGATCCGGCGGTATTTCCGAAATACCGGGACCTCTTCGCGCGCGCCCAGCTCATTTTTGTGGACGCGGCGAAGGACGGCGTCATGGAGTACAAGCTGTGGAACAATCTTCAGACCCTGAAGCCCGCCGGCGCCTGTCTCCTTATCTTCGACGACATCCGTCTGTGGTCGATGCTCCGTTTTTGGAGGCAAATTCCCCTGCCTCGGCTGGATCTGACCTCTTTCGGACATTGGACGGGGACGGGCCTGGTCGAGGTGCGAGGCCGCTACCAACCCCTCGCTTCACTTCCGCACTGACCCGGCATCATGCTGATCACCCAAACCCCCCTGCGCGTAAGCTTTTTCGGCGGCGGAACGGACCAACGTGAATTCTACCGTCACACACAGGGATGTGTCCTCTCCACCACCATCGACAAGTACCTCTACGTCATCCTGAAAGAGCGGTACGACAAGAAATTCGTCGTTTCCTGGTCGCGCAAGGAGTCCGTCGAATCGCTCGACGAAATCCAGCATCAACTCGTGCGCGAGGCCCTCCGCCTCACGACCCTCGGCCCCGGCATCGAGGTCGTCACCGTGGCGGATATCCCTTCCGAAGGCTCGGGCCTGGGTTCATCGAGCACTCTCACCGTGGGACTTTTGAACGCCTTCTGGCAATTCCAAGGGGAAACAAAGACGCCGGAAGAACTGGCCAGACAGGCCGTCATGATCGAAGCCGACATTCTCCGCAAGCCGGTGGGCAAGCAGGATCACTACGCCGCCGCTTACGGGAACCTGCGCACCCTCACCTTCTCCCCCAACGAGACCGTCACCGCCGAAAAAGTGGCCCTCCCGGAACCCACCCGGCGTCGTCTCGAAAACAACCTCCTCCTCTTCTACACCAACCGCACGCGATCCGCCGACCCGATCATCTCGGAGCAGAAAGCCAATACCGAATCGAAAAAACCGATCCTGTCGCGCATGCGGGATCAGGTCGCGCTCGCGCAGCAGCTGCTCCAAGGCGGCGACCTCGACGGATTCGGCCGCCTTCTCCACGAGGCGTGGACGCTCAAGAAACAACTCGCCGGCGGGATTACCACGCCCGATCTGGATCGGATGTATCAGACCGCGCTCGATGCGGGCGCCCTCGGAGGAAAAATCCTGGGGGCCGGCGGGGGCGGATTCCTTCTCGTGTACAGCCCCATGGAACGGCAGGACGCCGTGCGCCATGCCATGACCGCCATCGGATACGGCGAGATGCCCTTCCGGTTCGAGCGAGACGGCACCAAGGTGATCTTCAACGTCCGCCGCGATTCCTGGAAGGTCGCCCCGTAGTCCAATGACCCAACCGCGCGCGATCCTGGTCACCGGTGGAGCGGGGTATATCGGGAGCCACACCGTCAAGATGCTTCACCGGAGCGGGACCGTTCCCGTCGTGCTCGACAATCTCCTCACGGGCCATCGCTGGGCCCTGCGCTACGGGCGTTTCATCAAAGGGGATCTCCAGGACGCCAAGCGGACCCTCCGGATCCTCGGCGAAGTCCGGCCGTGGGCGGTCCTGCACTTCGCCGCCTCGGCGGAAGTGGAAGGCTCCATGCGCGACCCCCACAGCTACTTCGGCAACAACGTTCTGTCCACCTTGAATCTCCTCGCGGCCATGCGGGCCGTCCGATGCCGGCTCCTGGTTTTCTCCTCCAGCGCGGCCGTCTACGGAGCCCCCGGCCGGCGGCCCCTCTCCGAAAGCGATGCCTGCCGCCCGATCAATCCCTACGGAGAGAGCAAGCTCATGTGCGAGCGGATGATTCATTGGTGCTCCCAGGCGGACGACCTGAAGTACGTTTCCTTCCGCTACTTCAACGCGGCCGGGGCGGACCCCGACGGTGAACTGGGCGAGATCCACCGCCCGGAGAAGCACCTCATCCCCTGCATCCTGCGCGCAGCCGCCGGCATCGACCGGAAGTTCCACCTCTACGGCACCCGTCACCCGACCCGAGACGGCACCTGCGTAAGAGATTTCCTCCACGTCTCGGACGTTGCGCAGGCCCACATCCGCGCGATCGGCTACCTCGCGGATGGAGGCCAGAGCATGGAAATGAATCTGGGCACCGGGAAGGGAACCACGGTCCGGGAAATCATCGATCTCGCCGCCCGCGTCACCGGAAGGCGCATCCGCCCGGTGGAGGCTCCCGCCCGCCGCGGCGATCCTCCGATTCTGGTTGCCGACTGCTCCCGGGCGCGCAAGGTGCTCGGGTTCACCCCTCGCTACGTCGATCCGGAACCGATGATCCGTTCCGCATGGGATTGGTTTCGGAACACCGGAATCCGCTACGCGCGCGCCGGCCAATAGCCTATCCCAAGTCGAGTAGGGGAGCATCTTCAGATGCTCCCTCCCGTCGGGAGGGTCTGAAGACCCTCCCCTACGCATGATGACCAACATAAACCTTTCAAGAAATGGCAAAAGTAGGGAAGCATCTTCAGATGCTCCCTCTTGTCGGGAGGGTCTGAAGACCCCCCCTACGCATGATGACCAACATAAACCTTTCAAGAAATGGCAAAAGTCGATCTCACAGCGAACCGAATCCATCTCAGCGCAGGATTGGCCCTGCGCGCCGGCGGCCCTACCGAGGCGGTTCTCCTCCACCTGCGCGTCCCCTTCGGGCCACTTCGGCCAGCCAGGACTTCAACGCGTCCCGGTCGGTTTCATCCAGCATCATCGACCACGCGATCTTGGAGTAGAGGGCCAGAAAACCCGTTGCCATGGCGATCTCGCCGACGGCGCCGGCGTGCGGCATCAGCCTCCGCAGCGCCGCGAATCCGGCGGCCGCGAGCAAGGCCAACAGGAAGCCCGCCCCGAATACCTTCCCGAGAAACCCGAGAACCGGCGCGCGAACCTGCCGACAGGACAATACCCACAGGATCGCCGCATCCAGCGCCACGCGCCCTCCATAGGCCCACGCGGCTCCTTCGATTCCCCTCAGTCGCACCAGACCATACGCGGCCGGCAGGTAGAGAACCACTTCCACCAAGTAGGCCTTCGCGATCAAGTCCGGCCGGTTGACGGCTTGGAGCACCGTAGACGAGCTCCAAGCCGACACATTGACCAGTGTCGCGCACGCCAGAATCACCAGCACCCTCGAACTTCGCGCCGCAAAATCTCCCCCCATCCACCACCCCAGGATTTCCGACGCAAAGGAAGCCACCAGCACGATGATCGGCGTGATATAGACGACCAAGTGCCGGCCCACCCGCGCGTGCAGATCCCGCACCCGCTCGCCGCGCCCCTGGCCGTCCAGTTCGCTCACCGCCGGAAACAACACGCCCGTCAGGGCTTGCGGAAGGAACCACGTGGCGGACAACGCATTGAACGGCACGGAGTAGTACGTCAGGGCGCCGACCGACCATACCTTGGAGACCACCAGTTTTTCGAAATGCGTCAGGAAGGGGCCTATGAAACTTGGCACGGAACTCCACAAACCGAAGACCATCAGTTTGCGCAGGACGGGCGCCCAGGACCCCCCCGCGCCGGCCCACCCCGTCATGCGAAGCATCACGGCATAGGAAACGGCCACGGATACCCCCTGCACGGCAATCTGAGCCTCCATGACCGCCCCGATCCGGCCCCCGAGGTGCAGAACCGCCAACGCCGCGACGATGCGCAGCGTACCGAAGGTCGAAGTCAGAAGATTCGAGATACCGAATTTCTGGAGCCCTTTGAGGGTCGACTGGGGAACCTGCTCCAACATCGCCAGCCCGAAGGTCACCGCGGCGCACCGGAAAACCAGCCGCACCGTGGCCGGGTTCGCATCGCCGGCCTTCACCAGCCACACGCTCAGCATCGGGGTCAGGAGAACGATCAGCGCCGCTCCCAGCGCAGCCACGCCGAGGTAGAACACCGACGACGCCGACACAATCCGCCGCAGTTCGAGACGGTCCGGGTCGGTCCTCTTCTCGGCCACGAATTTCTGCGTGGCCATGACCACCCCCACATCCAGGAACGAAAAGTAGGCGCCCAGGATCCCCGCGAGCGTGAACAGGCCGTACTCGCGCTCGCCCAACTGATGGACGATGTACGGCGTCGCCAGGAGGGATAGGACAATAGACCATCCCCTGCCCAGGAGGTTGTAGACGGCGCCGGTGATCAGCCGGAAGGAGGTCCGCACGCACCCTCCCGTTCCCCGCCGCCCCTGACCAGTCGCTCTTCGCCGTAGCGCCGGATGGGCTTGACCCGGCCGAACATGAAATCCCGCGCCAGGTCCCTCCGGCAGCGCGCCGCTCGCAACGCGCTCACACCACGAGGCTGGGCGTCCATGGGGGGGAACAGTCTCAGCCGCAACGCCTCGAGGGCGAAAGTCAGGAAAAGAACAACCTGGTAGAACTTGACGGACCACAGGGGCCGATGGTTCGAGAGAATCACATACAGATTGTGGTACGCGAACCATTCGGTTTCCGGGAAGCCGACGTACTGGCGGCTCGATGCGCCGCTGACGTGAGCCACGGACACCTCGTGGAAGAAGACCGTGCCCCATCCCGCCTGGGCGGCCCGCCAGCACAGGTCCCAGTCCTCATTGCCGTGGAACGTGGCCTCCGTGAGCAGGCCGATATCCTCAAAGACCCGGCGCCTCACCAGCATGCACGATCCCCCCAGCCAATCCACACGGAGCGTTTCGTCGAACCCGAAATGTCGTTCGAGGAGGAGGCGCCCTCGGAGGCGCTTCGGCAGCAGGCGGTGGAGCCGGAGCGCGATGAAGATCTCGCGCCAGGCGCTGTGGAAGCGGAACACCGACGGCTGTAGGCGCCCGTCGGGATACACCATGCGCGGGCCCAGAATCCCGATCTCCGGTTGCGACCGCAGGCAAGCCATCATCCGGTCGATCCCTTCCCGGCCCACCCTTGCATCCGGATTCAAGAGCAGCACGAATTCCCCCGACGCCATCCGGAGCGCCTGATTGTTGCCCCTGCCGAAGCCGACATTCCCGCCGGATCGGACAAGCCGGACCTTCGGGAATTCCCTCTCCACCATGTCCGCGCTGCCGTCCGAGGAGGCATTGTCCACAACGATGATCTCATGCGAGCACCCCGGGGGATCCGTTCCCAAAACCTTCAGAGATTCCCGCAACAGATCGCGGGTCTCAAAACTCACCATAATGACGCTCAGCTCAAGGGACACCGGCTGCATGGGGTTCTCCACTCGCCCTATCCGCGCCCGGTCTTGTCGCGACTCAGCTTCATGGGAGGGGCGCCCGCGCGAAGCTGTCCGAGGCAGACCACTTCCCCGGCCAGCACTCCCAAATCCGCCGCCAATTTCGCGAAAGGGTACAGGAAGAACGTCGCCTTCCGCCGGACAAATCGATAGAGCCGCCTCACGGAGAGCAGAGCGCCCCCGTAGTAAAGGAGGACGAGGGCCGCCGCACCCGGCCATCCAAGCCCCACAACCAAGGCACACGCCGCCGCGCTCCGGAAAAGAAGGAGCCGGTGCCCCTTCCAAAAGAGCGCCTCGAATCGGCCGTGCCCCATGAAGTAATGCCGCGCAAGGTAGTCCCGCTTCTGTCGGGCGAAATACGTCTTCCACAAGCGCGCCACCGTGGCCCTCGGCTCATGGTACATGATCGCCTTCGGGTTGAAGGCCAGCGCGTACTTCCCTCCGACCTCGCAGGCCATGAAGAAATCCTCCCCCTGCCCGCGGAGGATCTTGGTATCTTCCGGATAGCGAAACTCCCTGAAGACCGCGCTCCGGTAGGCATGGTTCGATCCGGACAATACGACGGTGGGCACAATGGCGTCCGCACTCTCATCCGCCAGGCGCCGCAGGCCGCTCCCCGGAATGCCCAACAGTTCCTGCGTCTCAAGCCAGGCGGAGGATTCCTGGCAACGCACCAGCCCGCCGGCGCCGTACACGGCCGGGTCTTGGAAGGGGCGGACGATTTCCCGCAGCCAGCGGGGGTCCGGCACTTCGTCGTCATCGCAAAAGGCCACCAGGTCCACCCGATTCAGATCGACGTGAGACACGCCGACGTTGCGGGCGTACCCCAGGCCCAGATGTTTTCTGGGAATCGCGACATACCGCACTCCCGCGACCGGCCCGGCCTGGGACCCTTCCTCCTCCACCACGATAACCTCGTATCGATCCCGCGGATACTCCAGCCGCCGGACGTGATCGACGGCGGTCAACAAACCGGCATGCCGGTCCTTGGAACAAATGATGATGGCCGCCGTCGGAAGGGTCGTCGGTTCCGGCTGCATCGCATCCATTCAGGGCAAACTCACGCGCGCGCGCGCCGTCTCCAGGATCTGCCCCAGCCGCGCCCGTGACGTGTGTTCCCGGAGCGTGCGTTCGTGCGCCCGCCGGGCCATGTCCACTCTCTGGGACTCGTGCCGGAGGTAGTACTCCACCTTCGAAACGAGGGTTTCCGGCGTGTCGTAAACATCCACTTCCTCGCCGACTCTGAAGAGTCGTCGAATCTGAACGCAATCGTCCGTGAGCAGGAACGCCCCGCACGCCGTGACCTCGAAAGGCCGCATGGGCAGGCCTTGATAGGCCCCCCCCCGTCCGTACAACCCATGGACGTTCACCACGATCTTCGAAGCCGCGTAGATTCGTTCCATCTCCCAGGCTTCAATCCAACGATCCTCAAGGCACTTCGACGTCTCCGGCTCCCGGCCCTTCCAGTCTTCGCCGCCCATGGAAGCGCTTCCCCAAATCCTGAATCGAACGGGCCGGCGCGCCAAGTGGCGGAACAGATCCAGCCGATTGGGCCTCAGGATGCCCACGAACGCCACGTCGCTCTCGTAACGGCGGCGTTCCTCTTCGGAGAGGGTGACAGGGTGGAATTGCTCGGGGTCCACGTTGTTCGGAGCCGTCGCCACGTGGCCGGCGCGCAGGGGAAACTCCCGCAAGACCTCGATCTCATCCAGAATGAAGAACAGGTCGAAATGGGGCGCCAGCCGTTCCGCCAGCGCCCGCAGCTCCGGCTCATAGAGGGGCTCGCCGAAGTAGCATGCCGTGGGAATCTTGAGTTTCTCGCGCGCCGATTGGAGCGCGTCCGGATGGATCATGGATCCCTTGACCACGAGGATCAGATCCGGTCGGAACGCCTCGATTTCGTCCAGGAAGGCCCCGCTGGTCGCCGCGGTCTGGAGTCGATGCACGAACTTGAATCGGCCGGGCCGGGGAATCACTTTCTTGATCAACGTCTTGATCGCAACGAGCGGGCCGGTCGTCAGATGCCGGTCGCTCATGTGGTCGAAGAACCGCACCTCGTGCCCCATGGCCTCCAGGGCCTTTCGATGGCCGAAACCGGTGTAGTGCGGAAAATCGGCCAGAAGAATTTTCATGCCGGTGCTTGGACTCCTCTCGGCGGCCAAGCATACCGTTCGACCGCTTCCCCCGCAATCGGGAACTCAGCCGGAGCTCGCCGGCGGCGCGAAGCTCTTGCGGGCCACCAGGCAGATCTCTTCGCCCGCGCCGGGAAACAGGGGTCGCGCCAAGCCCTCCGCCCCCTGGACAAGCCGGCCGACGACGAGGCTTGCCATCCAAACCGCCCCGCCCTCGATTCCAAACCGGTCCCGGAACCACGCTCGCGCCGAGACCGCGGAGAAGCCCGAAGCGAGCCTGGAGGAGGTGGCCAGGGTCTCCACGCTCAATCGCGCTTTCTCGACCAGGGCCGCGAGAGCCCGCGGCGTGAAGGTCCACAGGTGTCGGGGCGGATCCAAGCCCGGCCAAAAGGGACCGAACCAGCGATGGCCGAGACCGCCACCGTTGGGAACGGCGATTCGAATCGTCCCTCCGGGGACAAGAAGAACCTCGGCCCTCCGGAAAAATTCCAGCGGATCCGTCATGTGCTCGACGGCGTGATTGGAGGTGATCACGTGGTAGGCGGCGGGACCGGCATCCAGCTCTTGCAAGTTCGCCAGAACGGAAAGCCCTCGGGCCCGGGCGATCCCGGCGGCTTCCGCGTCCGGTTCCACACCCGTCACCGCCCAGCCCAGACCGCGCATTACTTCCAAGTACCGGCCGTTCCCACAACCGACATCCAGCAGTCTCCCGCCGGGCGCAAACGGCGGGAAGAGTACGCCCAAGCGGTGGGTGGCCCTGCTTCGAAAGGACGGGACGAGAGACAGGAGTCGACCCATGGCGCGAGAGCCGGCCCACGACGAATCAGCCGGGTAGCCGAACCGCGAATGAAGAATCCAGGATCGAACCCGGTCCCGAAGCCCCCGCAGGGAGTATGACGGGGGTGGCGGCCCCGCGGAGGCGGAGTGGGTATAGAAAGCGGCGGTGTACGCGTTGGCGAGCTGCTCCGGGTCGAGTTGCGGATGCTGCCATATCAGACCGCAACGAGGGCAGGCGTGGTAGTCGGCGCGCACCGACGTGCCATACATCCGGTCCGGCAGCGCCGTGTACAGCGCCTCTCCCTTCGATCCGCACGCGATGCAGTCAGTCGCCACCGGCTCCACCGAGGTTCGTCACTTGGCCCCCTCTGCCGGCGGCACATCGTACAACACAAACCCCTGGCTCCGAGCCGCCTCGGGCAGCCGAAGCTCCCAGTCCGAATGACAGAGAATCTGACTGAAGCCGAAGGACGCGGCGAGTTCCGCCCACTGTTCGGGAGAACGCGCCTCGAAGACCCGGCGGCCGGAATCGTCCACGAGCTGGCCGGCCCGGCTTTTCCGAATCTCCTCGGGCGGATCCAAGAGGTCGATGCCGTAGATCTCGCGCAGAATCCGCGCCGTGGCCGGCCCTGCCCGCGGTGTGTAGGGAAGCCCGTTCAGCCGGCCCCCGTCCAGCACCATGGGCCTCCGAGTATGGACTTGGATGAGGCTGATGCTCGAGCACGTGAGGATCAACCCTTGCGATCCTCGTGCCGCCGCCAGGGCGGGGTCCCGGGCGATCTCCTGGAAGGACGCGTTGTTCGGCCCGGAGGCGGCGTACGTGTCCCAACCCGCCGCGGAGACGGCCACAACGCCCAGCAGGACCAGAGAAGCTCGCGCTCCAAGAGACACCCATCGGTGCGCCCCCTCCCCCCACGCCCTTTCAGCTCGGTCCGCCGCCACGGAGAGCCGCGCGGGCCGGGTTGCGCCGAACCTGACGAGTCCGTACAGCCCCGCCGACAAGGCGGCGGTCAGCATGAAATACGCCGGACGGAGCCGGAGGAGGACGAACAAGATGAACGTGGCGCAGATGGCTTGCGAGCGCCAATCCTTCCGGTCGCCGCCGGCCAATCCCAGCACGAGCAAGGGACAGGCCAGCGTCCCCAGGTTCAAGAACCGTGACGGGATGGTCGTGACCACCAGCCGCACGAACCGATTCTCAGGCGGGAGCCAGTAGAATGCGGAGAGCATCGCGGCGAGGACGCCGCTGACCGCGAGGAAACGCAGGAAGAAGCGCGTGGGCTGCGCGCCCCCCCCCCGGGGCCGATGGATGGCCAGGAGGCTGAGGACGACCGCCATCCCCACCGCAGGGGTGACATTTGAAAGCGGGGGGAAGCGCCGCCGGTGGTTGTCCCAATGCAGGATGAAAGCGCCGGCGTAGTCGGCCGGGTCGGCCGGGATAACAACCGCCGCGGGCCCCGCGTGCCGGTAGAGATGGAGGAGGAGACTGGCCACCGATACGGCCAGTCCGGCCCCCCCCCACAGGAGGGCTTTTCGTTGGATGCCTGGGATAAGGGAACGGTCCCAGACCAGGCTCGCGGCCAGGCTCAAAACGAGAAACGCGCCGTGGGTCGGATGGATGGAAAGGAGAAGCCCCGCGAGAAAGGCGCCCGCTCCCCACCGTCCCATCCCCATGAGGCCTGCCGCGGCAAACGTGAGCATGAGCCCGATCAAGCCGTAGCCGCCGGGGCCTCCGAAAAGCCAGATGTGATAGGTGAACGCGTTGAAATCGGGGCCGGCCAGGTGAAGAATGAACGGCGCCGCCAGGGCCATCAGGGGCGGAGCCTCCAGGGCGAGGACCGTGATGGTGATGGAGGAATAGACGGTGGCGCCGATGAATCCGCTCAATATCCTGGAAAGGAGCTTCTCGCCGGCGCCGAGCCTCAGCCCCAATTCCGCCGCTTGGGTCACGATCGTCCACGCTTCGCCTTGGATGATCCCCGTGGGGTCGGAAGGCCCGTATCGCACGAGACCTGCGGCGCCCTGCGCGTCTTCCACCGCATACTGCCAACCGGGGTATCCCCAACCTCCAATCACCCATCCGATCAGGGCGGACGCCAGGATCCAGCGCGCGCGTCGAGGACGATGAGGAGTGGACATCATGTGGCGCATTCTGTCTACCACCCGCCTGTTCGGCGCGTCAATTCCCGCCGTTGTTCTTGACCGGATGCGCGCTCTTGGGCAAGATCAGCTTCGCCATGAGCAGGATGAGAGGCCCTTCAGCGACGGTGAGAGTGCGTCCCCATACAAGATGAGTCAGCCCTGGGTCTCGGTGGCCATCCCCTCATGGAATGGTCGCGCCCTTCTGGAGTCCAACCTGCCCGCGGTGCTGGAAGGATGCGCAACCTTGAGCGCGGGCTGCGAGGTTCTCGTGGGAGACGACGGCGGCGCGGATGGAACCCGCGAGTGGCTCCAACACGCTTTCCCGAGCGTCGGATGCCTGCGATCCGATTCCCATCGGGGTTTCTCGGCCACGTGCAACATGCTGGCCCGGGCGGCCCGAGGCCGACTGCTTTATCTCCTGAACAACGACGCGCGCCCCGAAGCCCGCTGGCTTCAACCCTTGCTCCCCTATTTCGACGACGAGCGCGTTTTTGCCGTGGGCGGGATGGAGATCCCGTCCTCCCCGAAGGCCACGCTCAGCTACCCCCGCATGTGGTCTCGGCTGGGAATCCATTACTCGCGCTACGACGAGGCGCCCTTTCCCATGCGGGGCGGCTTCCCGATCTGTTTCGTCTCCGCCGGCCACTCGTGTTTTCGTCGATCCATGTTCCTCGACCTCGGCGGCTTCGACGAACGTTTCAGCCCGTTCTACTTCGAAGACCATGACCTCTGCATGCGGGCGCGGGGAAGAGGGTGGAAAATACTGATGGACCCGGCCAGCCGCGTGTTCCATGCGCACCAGGGCACGATCGGTACAAACTACCCCTCCGCCGTGGTCAAGGCGATCCACTGGAAGAACCGCTTCGTCCTTTCGCGTCTGCGATACTCCGGCGCATGGCCGGCGTTTTTGCGCGCGGTGGGCATACCGATCTTCCTGGCGCAGTCGATTTTTCGGTGGCGGTGGGAGGCCGTTCGAGGGTATGCCCAGTCGCGGCAGGTTTCGATCCCTCCCGATCGCGCCCCCACGCCGGAACGCCGCCCGCGTTCCGCAAAACGCATGCCCCGGTGGCCCGGCCCCCCGCCCTTGCGCGCGCTCGCCGTTCATCAGTCCGCCATCATCGGGGGGGCGGAACATAGCATCGAACTGTGGGTCACCCACGCCCCGGATTGGTTGAGGTTTACCGTGGTGCTCGGCGATGAGGGACCCCTCGCGGAGCGTCTTCGACGCGCCGGCGTGGCCGTGGAGATTCTCCCCTTTCCTCCCCTTCGAAGCGCGCAAGGACTCCGCATCCTCGGATGCGTCGGACGCCTCGCCCAACTGGCCCGGCGCGAGCGGGCCGTGCTCATCCATTCCAACACCCCCCGCACCAACCTCATCGCCGCTCCGGCCGCCCGTCTCGCCGGAGTCCCCGTCATCTGGCATGCCCGAAATCTCATCTACGGCCAAATGCGGGACACCGACCGCCTTTTCTCGCGCCTGCCCCATCGCATCCTCGCCATTTCAAAAGCCGTCGAGAGTCGTTTCCATCGGAACGGGACATGCCCCCCCCACGTGGAAACGGTGGTCCACGGCGTCGACACCGCCCGGTTCTCACCCGACGTGTCGCCCGCGGTCTTCCGCCTGGAGCATGGCCTGCGCGAAAACGATCTTGCCGTGGGACTGGTGGGCCGTATCGGCGTCGGGAAGGGCCACGATCTTTTCCTCCAATCGATCCGGCGGTTCCTCGATCGCGGCGGCCGGGGCCGTTTCTTCATCGTCGGGGGAGCCCAAACGGAGGCCGAGGAGACGATTGAACGCCGGGCCCGCCAACTGAGCCGTACACTCCAAGTCGATCCTGCGGTCACCTTCACGGGCTTTCGAGAGGACATGCCGGCCGTCATGGCGGGGTTGGACGTGGTCGCCCTCTGCACGGAGGCCGAACCCCTGGGCCGGGTGGTTCTGGAGGCGATGGCCTCGGGGCGGCCCGTCGTGGCCTCCCGCTCGGGAGGCGTGACGGAGCTGGTCGAACCGGGCGTGACCGGCCTGATGTTCGACCCGGGCAGCCCCGATGCGCTTGCGGAAGCCCTGCTCCAATTGGCCGCCGGCCCGGAGCTGCGCGCCCGATTCGGCCGGGCCGCCAGGGAAAGAGCCGTCAGCCGCTTCTCCCTTGATCGGCACGTGTCCCGCATGGCCCAGATCTACTGGGAAACGATCACTTCCCCCTAGTACCGCTTCCCTCTCGCGGGGGGGGGGCACCCAACGGGTGGAAGGCTTCGTAGCGTCCGGCTTCATGCCGGACGTTTTTCGCCCGATGTACCTGCCGCAGGAAGCGGCGGTACCACGCAATGTTGCCCTGCCAGGAAGGCAGGGCGATCGACCGTGGTAAAATCGGGCGCTACTTTTGCCATTTTGTGAAAGGTTTATGTTGGTCCTTATGCGTTGGGGAGGGTCTTCAGACCCTCCTGACAAGAGGGAGCATCTGAAGATGCTCCCCTACGAGGAGCCCGAACACGGGAGGTTAGCAAGTCGTAGGGGCGGATCTTTAGATCCGCCCGTATTGGGAGCATCTGAAGATGCTCCCCTACGAATCGCTTGAGCGGTGTCTGAAGAAACCTTCCCATCCGAGCGAGATTCTGAGCATGGAAAAATAGCAGTAGTCGAGCTAAGATGGCCCCATGAACGATCTTGTCGCAATCCTCACTGCGCGATACGGGAACGACGGCCGCGTTCTTGCCGTCTACCTCTACTGGGAGCGGCTTGCCCGTCGCGTCGCCGTTCGCCGCGTCACTCCCTCCATGGGTTGATCGACCGCTTCTGACAAGGAAAACAGCGCTGACCCTTTTTCTCGAAAACGCCGCCGGATTCCGGAACATCCTCGTCCACGGAAGTGACCCCATGTCCGTGTACTCGGAACGGCCGTGAAGGAATCGCTGCGCCTGATGGACGTCGCCTGCGACTTGTGCGGGGGGGATCGATCGCGTCCGATTCTGAAGGTCCGGGAGTTCATTCTGGGCAGCGGAAGCTCCTTCTCGGTTGCGCGCTGCGCCGGATGCGGTCATGTCTTCACGAATCCCCGCCCCCGCGACAAGGATCTGGCCCGATTCTATCCGCCTTCCTACTGGACGGCCGCCGTCGGGCGGCGTGATCTCGAAACGTTCAAGATCGGAGGTGAACGTTGGAGATCGGTCATGGCACGAAGGTCAGCCTTTCTCTTGAGCCGTGTGGCTCGCGGGCGCCTTCTCGAGATCGGGAGCGGCGACGGCCTGTTCCTCATGTTCATGAGAGAGAAAGGCTGGGAGGTGGAAGGGATCGAGCCGGGAAAGGAAGCCTGGAGGTTTGCGACGAAGTCTCTGGGCCTCAACATCCGGAACCGGCCCATCGATCGCGTGGACTTGGAGTCCGAGGCGTACGATGCGGTCTGGATTCATCACGCGCTTGAACACCTGCCGAGCCCCACCCATGTGATCTCCCTGGCGGTGAAATCCCTCCGCCGCGGGGGACTCCTGGGAATCACCGTGCCGAATTTCGACAGTTTCGATCGAAGGGTCTTCGGCCCCGGCTGGATCGGCCTGGATGTGCCTGTTCACCTCCACCACTTCACGCCCAGGACTTTGGAGGGATTATTGGATCGCGCCGGCCTTGCGATCGAAGAACGGCGTTTTGTGTCCAACGATCATCGCTGGCCCATGTTCTACTCCGATTCACTGAGGCGGCGTCTCGCCTACTGGGGGCTTTACCACCCGGAGCCAAAAACCGGCGCCGGGGACATCACGGGCGAAGATCGAACGGACATGTTCGATTCAGGGGGCGCCTTGAGGCGATGGGCCCATCACGCGGAGTATGGCCTTTTTCGGGGTGTCGGCGCCGTGATGGATCGGATCGGCTGCGGTTCAAGTTTGGCCGTCCTCGCCAGGAAAACCGGCTGAAGGCGCTTCGATTCACCCCCGCTCCCCGAACGCAATGGACTTCAAGAAGGGGCTGGGGTAGCATGACCCCTAGCCATGTTTGAGGGCCAATCGCTCAGCGTCGTCCTGCCGGCCTTCAACGAAGTGCAGAACATTCGAACCTCCATCGAACATTTCCTCGCGCACCCTGCCGTCGATGAGGTCATCGCCGTCGACAACCGTTCCACCGACGGCACCAAGGAGGCTATTCTGGCCACGCGCGCCAAGTACGTGTTCGAAGCCCGGCAGGGTTTCGGCGCGGCGCTGATGAAAGGGCTGGAGGAATCCACCGGGGACCTCATCGTTCAGTCGGAACCCGACGGAACTTTCGCCGCGGGGGATCTGGACAAGCTCCTCCTCTACCAACGGGAGTTCGACGTCGTTTTCGGCACGCGGACATCCAAGTCGTGCATCTGGAGCGGCGCCCACATGCCGTGGCTCTTGCGCACGGGCAACTGGATCGTGGCCAAGCTGTTGCAATTCCTCCACAACGGTCCGAGCCTGACGGATGTGGGCTGCACGTACAGACTCCTCAAGCGGCCCGTCTACCGGGAGATCAGACCCCATCTGCGCGTTCAGGGGTCCCATTTCAACGTGGACATGATGATCCTGGCCATTCGGATGAAGGCCAAGTGCGTGGAAATTCCCGTTCACTACGGGCCCCGCATCGGCGAATCCAAGATCACGGGAGATAACCTTCGGGCGCTGGCCGTAGGTCTCCGCATGATTCTTCTGATCCTCCGATACCGGCTTCGGTCCTTTCGATGACCTCTTCACCGGGCTATTTTCAAGCCCATCTCAGACCTTCCAAATCTCGATCGAAATCCTGGCCGGCCATCGTGGCCTATCTCGCCCGGTGGGTGCCCCCCTCCGCGCGTGTCCTTGAAGTGGGCGCCGGCTACTGCGAATTCATCAACCGAATTCCGGCCCGGAAACGTTGCGCCCTCGACATATCGGACGAGGTTCGACGGCACGCCGGGCCCGGAGTCGACGTCGTGGTGGCGGACCTCTCCCGATGCCAGGCGTTCGAACCGGCAGGTTTCGAGGCGATCTTCGCGAGCAATCTTTTCGAACATCTCGATCCCGAAGCCGTGGAACGGGCCCTCCGGTGGACCCTCGACCGGCTGGCGCCGGGCGGGCGCCTGATCTGCATGCAGCCGAATTTCCGCTACGCATACCGGTTCTACTTCGACGACTACACCCATCGGTCGGTCTACTCCCACGTCAGCTTCCCGGCGCTCCTGAGAGCCGCCGGATTCGGCATCGTTCACCTCGAGAAACGGTTCCTTCCCTATTCGCATGAATGCGTCCCCCTGGCCGTCCCGCGGTTCCTCGTCTCGCTTTACCTGCGGTCTCCCTGGCGTCCCTTTGCCCACCAGATGCTCGTCATCGCGGAAAAACCGGGGGCCTGAGCGCCCCGCGGCTGGCGCGCGCCGGTGCGGAAGGGTAGGATGGGAACGCCTCGCATGAACGGCTCCAAGCGTCCTCTCCTGCTGTTGATCCTCATCGCCCTCGCGGGCCTGGGTCTGCGGCTGGCTTTGACCCTGACCTCCCAACGCACCCTGGGCGGCGACGAGGCCGTATTCGGCCTGATGGCCAAACACATTCTCACCCGACACGACTTCCCGATCTATTGCTGGCGGCTCCAATACTCCTCCGCCCTGGTCTCCTACCTCGGCGCCGCCGCTTTCCAGCTCTTTGGAATGTCAGGCATCGTGCTCAGGCTGACCACGTTGCCGTGGGCCGTGCTGTCCATTGTGGCCGCGTATTACCTCGGGAGAAAAGGATGGGGCCCCAGGGGGGGAATCCTCGCGGCCCTCTTCGCCTGCGTTCCACCCCTCTACGTTTCCAGTCATACGATCCTCCCGGTGGGAGGCTACCCGGAGGTCCAGTGCTTCGGTCCGCTCGTTCTTCTTCTCGCCCTCAGGCTGGCGGACGAGCCCCCTGAGGCGAAATCCGCCCTGCTTTGGAGCGCCGGATTCGGATTCCTTTGCGGGTTCACGCTGTGGGCCTCCCATCTTGCCCTTCCCTACGTCGCCGCCGCAGGCATCTTCCTGATACTCACCCGCCGCCGAATCTTCCGCCCGACGAACGCGGCGGCCATGGTTGCGGCATCGGCCGTCGGCGGCGCACCCATCCTGATCTACAACTTGACCCAGCATTTCGGTTCCTTCATGAAATTGGGCGGGATGGCCCTCCACGCCGGGCGAAAAACGCTCGCGGGCGGACCGCCCCTGGAGGTGATCGGGCGCCAGGCGATCGATCGAATCGAGTCGTTTCCGTCGACCCTGGCGGGACTGTTGGACAATGCCATCTCGGTTCTGGGAGGCGCCAATTATGACGGTTCCGCGACTCTGGGCCTGCTCGGAGTTCCCTTGCTCGTCGCCTATTCTTTCCCTCTCTTCTCCATCCTACGAAGACCCGCCGCGCGTCCCGCCGGCCCCGCCGGCCGCGTCCCGTTGCTCCTGATCCTTGTGGCGGCAACCACCCTGGCCTACTACCTGGCCGTCGATCTCTGGAGGGCGCGGCACATCATGCCGCTTTACACCGCCCTGAGTCTTCTCCTGGCCGGCGCGGCCGCCGAATCCTGGCGGCGCGGGAAAAAAGGTCCCACGCTCCTCTGCTCCCTCCTTCTGACGGTGAATCTCGTGGAGAACGGAATGGACATGCGAACTCTTCACGAGGATTTTGATCCCTTGCTCCGGCGGCTGGAAGAGAGGAGGATCGAGTACGCGTATTCGGACTACATGACGGCTTATCCCCTCATCTTTTATTCGAACGAGCGGATTCTGGTTTCTCCCACCCTCCGGGGCGGCGACTTCAACGATCGGAAACCGGAGTACACCCTCCAAGTCCGCTCGGCGCCGGGGGCCGCCTACATCTTCAACGGCGAGAAGGACACCGGCCGCTTCGAGGCCACACTGCGTGGAATGAACGAAACCTACCTCAAGGAAATCGTTCCACCGTTCATCCTGTACCACGGGTTTTCCAGAAACATCCTGCCCGAGGAGATCGGCCTGACCTTCTGATGCCGGAAGAGAAACCGGGCCGGGGTTCAGTCGATCCCGCCTCCTCCATGATGCCGCCCTGTCCCCTGTGCGGGCGCGCCGGGCCGTTCCCCACGTTCGACAGTCACCCGCCGCGCGCTGCGAATCCATGCGTCTACCTCCGGTGCCCATCCTGTGATCTCATCTTCCTGAGCCGGCCCCCGCTCCTGGAAGAAGTGCGCGTCTACTACGACCGCGTCAGCCGCGATCAGGAAGCGAATGTCGAGTTCCATGGGAAAGCGCTCCGGACGGGGCACGGGCTCCTGGAGCGCATTGAATCCAGGATTCCAAAAGGGAGGTTCCTGGACGTGGGCGCGGGACCGGGATACTACGTCGAAGCGGCCGCGCAGAGGGGCTGGGAGGCCTACGGCGTCGATCCGATCGCCGATGATCAAGCCGGCGTGCCGGGCCTGCGCATGTTTCGCGGCACCTTGGAGGAGGCCGGCTATCCCGAAGGGTTCTTCGATGCGTGTCTGATCCAGCAGGCCCTCAGTCACATGTCCGCGCCGACAGCCACGCTCAAGCAGATTTTCCGGAACCTTCGCCGCGGAGGCATATTTCTGATTGTGGCGCCCAATTTCGTCCGAGGCTTCCCCCGCCGGCGGCTGACGGATTGGGAAGATCTCACCCGGGCCAAACATCTCTACGTATTCACCCGATCCACCCTTCGACGGATCGTTGAAAATGCGGGCTTCCGGACGCTATCCGTCAGCTCCGAGCAACCCATCCTCTCCGGTCGGCCCGTGGACGCCCTCCGAAAAGCCGGCTTGAGCCCCCTGGCCGATTGGGTTAAACGCTCCTTCCGGGGCCCGGTCCGCGGGCTCCGAACGTTGGCGGGCCGCCTGGTTCCCGGCCCATGCTCGCTGGTCCTGAGCGAGAAGCCCTGATCCCTCTCCCCCACCCCGCGATCAGGCGCCTCCAAGTTTGAATTCGACGACCCCGTAAGGTATGAAACACCCGATGAAACCTGACCGCGGAGTCAGCGTGATCATCACCAGTTGGAACGGCAGGAGTCTTCTCGAACGATACCTCCCCACGGTGATGGATGCCCTCGCCTCCTACTCGGGTCCGTGGGAAGTGATCGTCGTGGACGACGCGGGTTCGGACGACACGGACACTTGGATCGCGGCCCGGTACCCGAAGATCCGCTTCGAACGACTCTCGGCCAACGTCGGCAATGGTCAGACCATGAACCGCGGGGCGGAGATGGCCCGGCACGAAACGCTCTATTTCCTCGACAATGACGTCGCCGTATCCACCGGCTTTCTCGATCCCCTCCTTCGGCATTTCGAGGACCCCGCCCTGTTCGCCGTGGCCAGCCGATCCATTCCGCGTCCCCCCCAGCCCAAGGGTGAATTCAGCGTGCCGCGGTTCAAGCTCAAGTACGGCATCTTCTGGTACTACTACGACACCCTCCCGGACGCCGAGACCCGCCCCATTTCGACCCTCTTCGCCACGTTCGCCCACTGCGCCGTCTCGCGGACGAAATTCTTCGAATTGGGCGGATTCGATACCCTTTACGGCCGATTCTACCTGGAGGATCTCGACATCTGCTATCGCGCCTGGCGGAAAGGATGGAAGGTCCTCGCCGATCCGCGCAGCGAAGTCCATCACGAAACCGCGGGCACCATCGGAAAGCTGCTCTCGCGCAAACAGATTGAACGGAAGCTGTGGGGCAATCGCTTCCTGTTCACGTGGAAAAACGTCCATGCTCCCGCTTTCTGGCTTCAACACCTCGCGCTCCTTCTCCCGGAGGTGGCTCTTCTGCCATTCACGGGCCGCCTCACCTTCTCGCTCGGATTCATCGACGCCCTCCCCCGCCTCGGAGAGGCCCTCCGGAAGCGGTCCCTGGCCCGCGCGGAGTCGCGTGTCACCGATGCCGACGTGTTGGCCCACCTCGGCCCCTTCACCGCCGATCGACGGACCCCCCCCCCCTCGGTCTGACCCCTCATGGCCGCCTGTCTCTGCTGCGCCGCGCCCCTCGAACCGTTCATGTCCTTCGGCCGGATGCCCATCGCGAACGGATTTCTGACTCCCGATCAATTCGCCTCGGAATACTTTTTCGATCTCCAGGTGGGCTTCTGCGAGGCGTGCGGGATGGTGCAACTCACCGAACGCGTGGATCGAGACAGGATGTTCAATGAATCGTACGCGTTCTACTCCTCGACCTCCTCCCGCATGGCGGCCCATTTCGAAGAGCTCGCCGCCGACGTCCGGACGCGTCACCGACGTCCGGACGCGTCACCTCCGCGCCTCCGATCCGTTCGTGGTCGAGATCGGCAGCAATGACGGGATCATGCTCCGGCATTTTGCGCTCGCCGGAGTCCGACACTTGGGCATCGAACCCTCGGCCAACGTCGCGAAGGCGGCCATGGACAAGGGCATTCATACCGTGTGCCGCTTCTTCGACGAGACACTCGCCCGCGAAATCGTCTCCCAACACGGGCAGGCCGACGCGTTCCTCGGGGCAAACGTCATGTGCCATCTCCCCTACCTCCACTCCGTGGTCGCCGGCATCAAACTGCTCCTCAAGCCCTCCGGGGTCCTGATCTTCGAGGACCCCTACTTGGGCGACATCGTCGAAAAGACCTCCTACGACCAGATCTATGACGAGCACGCCTTCTATTTTTCACTGGCGGCCCTCCGGGCGCTCTTCGACCGTCACGACATGGAAATCGTCGATGTCGCCCCCCAGGACGTCCACGGGGGGTCCATGCGATATGTCGTCGCTCACAAGGGCGCCCGGGAAGCGTCCGCCGGCGTCCGGAATCAGCTCGCCCAGGAGGAGCGCCTGGGACTCGGACGCGCGGACACGTTCCGCAAGCTCCGGTCCAGGATCGAAGAGTCGCGAAACAACCTCGTCAAACTGCTCCGCGACCTTCGCAAACAAGGAAAAAGAATCGTGGGCTATGGGGCCACGTCCAAGAGCACCACCGTCACAAACTATTGCGGGATCACGCCCGATGTCGTGGAATGCATCAGCGACACGACGCCCATCAAGCAGGGCAAGTATTCCCCCGGCGCCCATATCCCGGTCCGGCCCTACCGGGACTTCAGCTCACGCTACCCCGACTACGCGCTCCTCTTCGCCTGGAACCATTCAGGCGAGATCATGGCCAAAGAAGACGGCTTCAAACGGGCGGGCGGGAAGTGGATCGTCTATGTTCCCGAGGTGAAGATTCTCGGATGATTCCCCCTTTTGGCGAAGGATCGGCCCACGGGATGATGAACGATTGCGCCCGGACCCACGGCGCGCTACATTCGGGCTCGGAGCACGGCACATGATCGAAGGAGTCGCCGTCAAGGAACTGGTCACGCATGCGGACGAGCGTGGGTTCTTCAGGGAGATGATACGCGTGACGGACGACTTCTTCCGGGAAGGTTTCGGCCAGTGGAGCGTTTCCCAGATGCATACCGGAGTGATCAAGGCGTGGCACATTCATCGGAAACAAGTGGACTGGTGGTACGTGGGCGCGGGCGTCCTCAAGGTCGCCCTCCACGATCGCCGGGAGTCATCCCCCACCCACGGCCGCACGATGGAACTCCTGATGGGCGACGGTCATCCGCCCCGCGTCGTGCGCATCCCCCCGGGCGTCGCTCACGGCTGCAAGTGCATCGGCGGTCCGGCGCTCCTCTACTACATTACCTCCAGAGCCTATGATCCCGCGGATGAAGGGCGGATTCCCCACGACGATCCTTCCATCGGATACGATTGGCTGAAAGGCCCGGCCATCAAGTAGCCGACACCCGCGGTCGATGACGTCGCCGGCGCCCTCCCTCCCTCCCGATACCTCCGCCTTCTTCACCGGCAAACGTATTCTGATTACCGGCGGCCGGGGTTACATCGCCACCCGCCTCCTGCGGCAGCTCCGGCAGGTCGAGTGCCGCATTCTCCGCCTGGCCCGGCGGGACGGCGAACCGCCCGAGACGGCCTCCCCCTCCGGCGCCGCCACCGTCGTGGACCTCCCGGGCGACGTCCGCGAACCGTCCATTTGGATGAAAGCCCTGGAGGACGTCGAAATCATCTTCCACCTCGCGGCCCAAACGAGTACCTACGTGGCGAACGAAAATCCGGAGGCCGACCACGAGGCGAACGTGGCCCCCATGCTTCGTCTCCTTGAGTCCTGCCGCCGGAGCCGCCTTGCCCCCGTCATCATCTTCTCCGGAACCGTGACGGCGGTCGGGATCCCCCAAACCTTGCCGGTCGACGAAACACACGCGGATCATCCCATTACCGTGTATGATCTGCACAAGCTCATGGCGGAATCGTACCTCAAATACTACTCGGAACAGGGGATCGCCCGAGGCGTGATCCTGCGGCTCTCGAACGTCTACGGCCCCGGTCCCCGCAGCAGCAAGCCCGATCGGGGCATCCTCAACTCGATGGTCCGACGCGCGCTGCAAGGCGAAGCGCTGACCGTTTACGGCGAGGGCAACCTCCTGCGCGACTATGTCTTCGTGGACGACGTGGCTCAGGCCCTCCTCCGGGCCGCGCAGAATGCGGATACACTCGCCGGCCGCCATTTCATTGTCAGCAGCGGGACCGGCCACACCCTGACGCAAGCCGCCGACTGCGTGGCTGCCCGCGTGGCGGCCAAGACCGGCAGAACCGTCCCCGTCCGCCACGTCCCCCCGCCCCATCTTCAATCCCCGATTGAAGCGCGCAACTTCGTAGGCAACCCCAAACGTTTCTCCGATGCCACCGGCTGGGCGCCCGTCACCTCGCTGCCGAACGGCATCGATCACACCATCGAGGCCGCCTTGTGAAATCCCGCCCTCGCCCACGCCGGCGTACCGGCCATGGCCCGGCGCGGAAGCGCGCGCCGACACGACGCGTGGCAAGCACCCGCCCGTCGGCCTCCGTCAACGTCCTCGTCATCGGAGGGGCGGGCTTCGTGGGCGCGAACATGGTTCGCCGATGCCTCGCGGAACCCGGAAGCCGCGTCACCGTCATGGACTCCCTCGACCCTCACCTCCACGCGACCACGAACAACCTCCAAAGCGTATGGAGCCGGATCAGGTTCGTCCGCGGCGATCTGCGGGACGAAAGCCTGCTCGCGGAATTGGTGCAAGGCCAGGACGTCATCTTCAACTGCGCCGCCCAGACCTCCCATCCCCTGTCGATCCAGTACCCCCTGCTCGATGCCGACATCAACTGCCTGGGGAATCTGAAGCTCCTCGAAACCGTCCGCCACCTGAACCGAAAGGCGGTCGTGGTGTACACATCGAGCAGCACGGTCGTCGGAAAAAGTCGCCGCGCCATGATCGACGAGGACCATCCGGAGAGGCCGCTGGAAATCTATTCCGCCAACAAGAGCGCCGCCGAGAAGTACTACCGGATCTACAACACCCTTCACGATCTGAAAACCGTCGTCCCCCGCTTCGCGAACCTCTATGGCCCCTTCGGCAAGGGATATCCCGAGTTCGGGTTCATCAACTACTTCATCCACCTTGCCCGGACCGGAAAAGAGATCACCCTCTACGGCGCGGGCAACCAGGTTCGAAACGTCATGTACGTGGAAGACGCCACCGACCTCCTCTGGACGGCCTGGCAGCAACCTCGCGTCTTCGGCCACCTCTTCTTCGCCACCGGCGACGAGCATCTGTCCGTCGCCGACATCGCAAGGACCATTGTCCGGGTGTTCCGCAAGGGGAAGGTCGTCCACATCGCCTGGCCCGATGAGCGCAAGCGCATCGAAATCGACAGCGCCAAGTTCTCGTCCGGCAAAATTCGCGCCCTCACCGGGTGGAAACCTCGTTACACCTTGGCCCAGGGTCTCGAACGCACTCTCGCCGAAATCCAGCCGTCCCCGGCCGGGAAATGAGAATCGTTGTCACGGGCGCCCTCGGCCATATCGGATCGCGCCTGATCCGCGAACTCCCCGCGGCGGTCCCGGGGGCCGACATGGTCATGCTGGACGACCTGTCCACTCAGCGTCACGCCTCCCTCTTCCACCTCCCCGCGGGGAGCTACCGCTTCATCGAGGGGGACGTGCTCACCTTCGACCTGGATTCGTTGCTTGCCGGGGCGGAGGTGGTCGTCCACCTCGCCGCCGTGACCGACGCCGCCACCAGCTTCCACCACGCGGATCGTGTCCGCGAAGTGAATCTCGTCGGAACGGAGAAAGTGGCCCGCGCCTGCCTTCAACAAAGATGCCGCATGATCTTCCCGTCCACCACGAGCGTGTACGGCTCCCAGGCCGCCACCGTCGATGAAGATTGTCCGGAACCGGATCTGAAACCCCAAAGCCCCTACGCCGAGTCCAAGCTGGAGGCCGAGCGTCTCCTGACCCGAATGTCCGCGCAGGAAGGGCTCCACAGCGTCATCCTGCGATTCGGAACGATCTTCGGAACGTCCCCCGGAATGCGCTTCCATACCGCCATCAACAAGTTCTGCTGGCAGGCCGTACACGGGCAGCCCCTCTCCGTCTGGCGTACGGCCCTCCACCAGCGCCGACCGTACCTGGACCTCGGGGACGCCGTCTCGGCCATCCGGCACGTCATCGACAAGGGTCTGTTCGACGGACGGATCTACAACGTCGTCACCTCCAACCTCACCGTGGAGGAGGTCATTCACACCCTGTCCAGGTTCATCCCCGGCGTCCGGATCGAATACGTGGATGCGCCGATCATGAATCAACTCTCCTACACCGTCGCCGGCGAGCGCTTCGCCTCGACCGGATTCGCCTACCACGGGAACGTGGAAGCCGGCATCCGGGAGACCCTCCAGTGGTTGAAGCAGGCCCAGTCCGCTCGCGGGGAGATCGGCGCCTCGCCGGTCGATTCTATCCCGCGCCGCTGAACTCGGAACTCTCCAGCTCCTCCGAGGCCCTTTCGTAGTTTCTCAGGGACGATCGCAGTCGCTCGTCCCCCCTCACCCAGGCGATGCAGCGGATCCCGGCTCGACGGAGGGGCAGTTCCAACCGGGTGGTGCGTTTCACCATCCCGAACCAGGCCGGATGATGCTTCTGCACATACCGAAGGCGGCTCCGATAATTTTCCACGAGGGGGAGGACGTCGCCGGAAGGCCGGGACTTGGCCCAGTGATGGATGATGCTGGGGGCCGGGATGTAGTACGCAACCCTTCCCCGCCGGGCCAGCCGGAGGCAGAGATCGACGTCTTCAAAATACATGAAAAACCGCTCGTCGAATCCCCCGATCGTCGAAAAATCGCCCCGTCTCATGAAGACACAGTTCCCGCCGCCCCACGCCACGGGATGTTCGGATGCATGCCAACGAACCGTGCGCCCGAACACGATCTGTTTGAAGAACGCGGATCGATAGACCGCAAAGCGCAGCGTGGACCAACCGAGCCATTCGAGAAGGAAACCCGCGGGCGACGGAAACCTCCTGTTGACGGACGGCTGCAACGTGCGATCCCCGTTCAGGATCCGGCAAAACACCGCTCCCGTCTCCGAGTGGGACTGCATGTGTCCCACCAGTCGCGGAAAGGGGTCCTCAATCAGCTCACAATCGCTGTTCAGGAACAGCAGGTACTCCGCTCCGCTGAGCGCCGCGCCCCGATTGTTGGCTGCCCCAAAACCGAGGTTGTGAGGAAGGGTCAGCACGCGCACCCGCGGCTCTTGGAATCGCTCCAGAAGCGCTTCCCGCGAACCGTCCGTAGACGCGTTGTCCACAATGATCACGTCCGCGCACCCCCCCTGATCGAAGGCCAGAAGGGACTCCACGCAACGGACGATCCAGTGCCCGCCGTTGCAGTTGACGAGGACGACGCTGCACGAGGGCCTCCGTGTGGCCGCCGCGCGAGTCCGAAGAAGCCCGGCCTTGTTCCGCATGCCCTCCATCCTAACCTTCCCCCGCCCAAGGGGGAAGGGAGAACCGGACTTTCGCCTCTCCCATCCCCGTGGGACTGGCCCGGAGGTCCGAATACCGCTAAGATACGACGAATGCGCAGCGACTCGATGCCTCGATTCGGAATGCTCGCCATCGTCATGGGACTGTTCGGGCTGGTGGCGGCCCTCGTCACCGCCCAAACGCTGGGCCCGGTGGGTTTGGCCATGATCGCCCTCTTCACTCTCGTTTTCCTGCTCACCTTCGTCAACCCCGAATGGATTCTGCACCTCGTCATTCTCTCCATGCTGCTCAGCCCGGAGATCGCGTTGACTCGAGTTTCCGACACCGGCGGTCACAATGAGCTGACCCTCCGCGCGGAGGATTTTCTGCTGATGTTCCTCGGAATCGCCTGGATGGCCCGCGTGGCCGTATACAAGGAGATCCGACAGGTCTCCCACAGCCCGATCAACGCTCCGGTTGCGGCCTTCCTGGGATGCTGCATGATCTCGACGCTGTTCGGAATCGTCGCGGGAGCCGTGCAGCCGCTGGTCGGCGGTCTCTACCTGCTGAAATACTTCGAGTACTACTTCATCTACTACATGGTCATCATGACGGTCGATGACGAGAAACAAGTCCGCAGACTTCTCTTCACGTTCTTCCTCACCGCCGTCATTACCTGCGTCATTGCCATGGCGCAAGTCCCCGGGGGCGGTCGGGTCACCGCCCCCTTCGAGGGCCAGGATTCGGGCGAGCCGAACACTCTGGGAGGCTACCTGGTTCTCACCTTGGGGGTCACCCTGGGGTTCCTTTCCCACAGTCGCAGCTACTGGCAGCAAGTGGGATGGACGGCCATGTGCCTCGGCCTGATCTTCCCCCTGGCCTACACTCTCTCGCGAGCCTCCTGGGTGGCCGTGATTCCCGTCTTCCTCGGTTTCCTGGTCCTGAACTACCGGAAACGGGCCTTTCTCGTGTTTCTCGGCCCCGTCGCGTTCGTGGCGCTCGTCCTCATGATCGCTCCGGAAAGCCTGGTGGGTCGGATTCGAGGGAGAATAGACGAGACGTTTGTTATTAATGCCGGCGAGGCATCCACCCAGGAACTTTTCGGAACCCCGCTCGACGCTTCGACCTCGCAACGCGTCCAAAAATACGGCGAGGCGATCCGTCTTGCCGGGGCACACCCATTGCTCGGCCGCGGTCTGACGGGTTGGGGTATTACGGATGCCTGGTTCCCCCGCCTTCTCGTGGAAACGGGCGCCCTCGGCTTGGTGGCCTTCCTGTGGCTCCTGGTAAAAGTTCTCCAAGGCAACCGTGCCGCCGCCCACGCGCAGAGAGAACGACCGGACCCCGTGGTCCAAGGCCTCATCGCGGGACAGTTGTTGGGGTTTCTCGCGGTAATGACACACGCCGTTGGCGCCGATACGTTCCTCATCGTCCGAATCATGGAGCCGTTCTGGCTCGTGACGGCGCTCACCTTCGCCGTTTCGCATCTCCGCCAAGTGCCGGCGGAGGTTGGCGCGGAGCCGGAACCTCCACCCTCGGCGGAAATGGACCACGACAGGGGCACGAACGCGCTCGCGCCCCGTTCAGATCACTTCCGCTGATCCGCCGCCGGCCGGGATCGCGCCTGCTTTCTGCCGAGGACGTAGATGGAAGGCCCCAACAGACATCGGCCCCCCGAAATCACCCGGACCGCTTCCGCCAGGCCAAACAACACCCCTTTGAGAAGGGCGACGGCCCAACGGCCTCCGTAGGCGTCCTCCAGCACCATGGGACCGTTTCCGGCGGCCACCACGGTGAATCCGAGCCTGGCCAGCACGGCTCGGAGTGTGTCGGCATGAAAGGAGTACACATAGAGTATCGGAAGCCACGCTTTCACCCCCGACCCGAGACCCAACCGGAGAACCAGCCGCATGGCCGGTCCGTGCAGGGCGGCATTCTTCACGCGAATCAAGAGCCAGCCCCCCTCGCTCAGGGCGGCGGCGGCCTTCCTCAACACGCCCACCGGATCGAGGATCGTCGGGAGCACGTCCTGGAAAACGATCGCATCCACGCTGCCCTCGCCCAAAGGAACATCCTCGATGCGGCCCGGGATGAGGTCCAGGCCGTGCTTCTCGCGAACGTAGGCCGCGCAGGCGGGAACCGGCTCGATGCCGGCGACCCCCCACCCCTGGTCTCGGGCGGCCGCCAACAGGTCTCCGTAGCCGGGCCCCACATCCATCAGCCGCGCGCCCGGCCGCGGCGCCGGGAGCAGGGCCGCCACCTTCCGGGCCAATCTTCCCCTTCCGGAGGGATGACCTTCCCGCGTGTAGTAGCGATCCCCCCCCTCGGACAAATCCTGTTCGCTCGGAAGGCGGGCCATTCGATAACACCTGCAGACAGGGCATGACAAATAGTCACACCCATTCCGCGTGAAGGCATGCCGCAGTCGCCCCTTCTCGCAGAAGGCGCACGTCAGTCCTCCGCCGGCCGTCATCCTTCCATGCCCCGCCCGATCAGGCCATGCTCTCTTCGATACAGCCCAGCACCCGCCGGGTCATCGCGAGCGAGTTGAAGGTCGCCGCGCGCCGACGGCATCGGGCGCCGAGTCGCGCCTGAAGACCGGCATCCGCAAGCAGGGATTCCAGCTTCAACGCCAAGTCTGCCTCGTCTCCCACGTTGAACAAGAGGCCGGCATCACCCACCAACTCGGGAAGGCTGGACACGTTGGAAACCAGCGCGGGGATTCCGGCGTGCATGGCCTCCAACACCGGCAGCCCAAACCCCTCGTATCGGGATGGAAAAACGAAAACGGTCGCGTGAGCGTACAGAGCGGCCAAGTCCGCGTCCTCAACCTCGCCGAGAAACCGAACGCGGGATCCCAGCCCGCTCCCTCGCATCCATTGTAAAACGTCCTCGGGAAGATTCTCCTTTCTTCCGACCACAACGACCTCGAAGCGTTTCCTCACCCCCTCCGGCAGCAGGCGATAAGCCCGCAGCAGCGTACCCACGTCTTTGTGAGACCGCAGATTGCTCACATGCAGGATGTACTCTCCGCGCACCCCGGAGGGAGGACGGGAGTTGCGCTTCCGCTCCATGAGCTTCACCAACGAGGGCCGAAGACCGAGATACACCGTCTCGATCCTGTCCGCCGAAGACCCGAACACGCGCAGAATATCCCGCTTGGTCGATTCCGAGATCGTGATCACCTTTCTGGCCTTCGCGAGAGTCAACCTGCACATGGCCCGATAGTAGAGCTTTTCCAGGCGGCCGGCCGCGTCGGGAAGAAACAGGGGAGACAGGTCGTTGATCCATGCGATCACAACGGGCGCAAGCGCCGGCACTTTGACGTACGGTGTAAGAAACACATCCAGGCGCTCGTGCCGGCAGGACCAGGAGAGGTAGGCCTGGTCCCACCACACCCCCGGCCACCGGCCCATCGTCGTAGTCCGGATGCGGCTCCGATCCTCCGCGCCCGGAAACACGGTATCCCGATCGCCATAGAGGTGGAACGTCCAGCGGGGGCGCTCGACCAGGGCATGCGAGAGAAACGCGCCAAGATAGGACTGGATTCCCGTATGCCGGCCCTTCGCGAACTCTCGCCAGTCAATCCCAACGTTCAGAACCCCCGTGTCCATGACTACACGCCCGCCTCCAGCACCGACGCGTAGAGACTTTCCATCTGCCGGCACATCTCGTTCTGTGAAAACCGGATCGCCACCCACTCTTTCGCCCTTCGCCCCATGGCGGAGCTGCCGGCTGCCGCGTTCAAGCCCGCCCGAATCCCCTCCGAAAGAGCCTCCGGCGTGGGTGTGGCGACGAGATATCCGGTCTCCCCATCCCGGATGAGCGAAGGAATGCCTCCCACCGCGGGGGCAACGCAGATTCTCTCCATGTATTCCGCCATCACGAGGGTGCGGCCCATCCCCTCGTTGAGCGACGGCTGGACGAAAACGTCCATCGCAGCCATGTAAGGCTCCGCCGGTGTCTGCCACCCCAGAAACTTGATGGCGTCGCCCATGCCCAATTCAGAGCTCAGAGATTCCAACTTTGCCCGCAGAGGTCCGTCCCCAATGATCCAAACGACCACGGACGGGTCCCGCAAAAGGGCCGCCGCTCGAACAAGGAGTTCCACTCCTTTTACCGGCACCAGCCGGGCCACGGTGCCGACGACCCGTCGGCCCGGACCCCCTCCATGCCTCGATCGAATCGTCTCGATCTCTTCCTTCGCGGGAATTCTGAGGTCTCCGAAATCGACCCCGCTGGGGATGGATGCCAGTCGCCGACGGGGTCGAATCCCCCAACGCCGATATTCCACCGCTCCGCTCTCCGTCAACGCGATCAACGCGTCCGTGATTCGCGCCGTGACACGCTCGATCTCCCGGTAGAGTCTGCTTTTCACCGGGCCGAAGTAGCCGTAGAACACGTGCCCGTGTGGGGTATGCACGATGACCGGCCTGCCCTTCCGCCGCACCGACCACGCCGCCCAGCGCCCCACCACGCCGCCCTTCGAAGAGTGCGTATGAACCAAATCGAAATCGTGCTTCTGCATGTATCCCCGGATCCGGGCCACCGCCCGGAGGTCCGTCCTCCATGCGATTCCCCGCCGCAGGAACTCCTCCACCTCCACCCGAACTCCCGCCTCCTGCAACATGCCCCGAAGTCCCTCCCACCGCTCGCTCGGGCCGGTCACCAAGTGAACCTCGTGGCCCCTCCGGGCGAAATGGGCGGCGCTGTGAACCGTGCTCTCCGCCGATCCCCCCGGATCGAGGCGCGTGATGACATGGAGAATCTTCAAGTGCGCCCTTGTCGATTCAAAACCGGTAGTACTCCGTGCACTTGTTGCAGGCGGGGTATTCGCCGCGCTCTTTCAGGTCCCGCCGAAATCGAACGTAGGCCTCGTTGTTCCAGATGGCCTCAAAAGCCTCCAGCCGGATGTTCCCGAAGGAAAGATTCATGGACTCGCACGCCCGCACGGTTCCGTCCGGGAAGATGTAGCATTGAAGCCAGGGGCTCGCGCAGGAGTGCGAATAGCTCAAGGGATTGAACCACGGCTCCGCATAGTACCGACCGATTTCACTCTCCTCGTAGTTCGGGTAAAAGAACACCGGCACCCGGTACCGGCGCTTGCGGATGGCGCGCATCTGCTCCAACAGCTTCGCGGCGTCGATGCGCGGCGGGGCCTCCCTGACGAACCCCCCCCAATCCGGGCTGACCTCGCCGAAGCTCGATCCGAAGACCTCACGGTGGACCTCGTATACTCCGGGACCGAGATAGACCGGATGATGAAACGTAATCGATTCCACTTCCGACCGCTCCGCCACTCGGATCGTGTCCTCCAGACAATCCACATTCTCCGGATTCAATGTGCTGTTGAGGTGGATCACCGGATACCGCCCCATCCTCCGGGCCCGCGCCGCGCGCACGGCGTCCACCCCCTCCATCGCGCGCCTGAAAGAGCCATCCTGCCCGCGGATCTCATCGTGAACCTTCTCCGGTCCGTCCACCGACACGATAATCTCCCGCAGACCCGCCTCCACCAGGTCGTCGGCCTTGCCCGCCAAGCCGGAGGCGTTCGTGATCATGTTCGTGCGGAGACCCCGCGAGGCGGCGTACCGGACGAGCGGCACGAGATCTCGATACAACAGCGGCTCGCCTCCGAACAACGTGAGAGTCGGACGGAAATCCGCGACGCCATCCACCAGTCGCATCAAGACATCGAGGGGAAGCGATTCACGCAACTGATCGCGGGTGTAGCTCAGGAAAGACCCGTTCTCACCCCACTGGCCGCACATGCGGCAGCGAAGATTGCAATGGGACGTGAGAACCAGCGTGATCGTCTCGGGATGCAACGCCCGCCCTCTCAGCCATCGGCGCGCCCAGAAGCCCTGGACCCTCGACCAAGCCGCCCGCGCGGCGTAACCGGGTTGCGATATCGCCTTCCTCGCCAGCCGATCGCGATGACGCAGAACTCCCCGCATCGGCTAGTACCGCCTTGAATAATTCATGGAAGCGCTCCCAGCGTGGTGGCGGTGCGGTAGCCCCGCTCTCAGCAAGCGATTCTCGAATAGAGGCGGGGCGTATGTACCATGTTGCCACGCCGAGCCGATGTTCGAACTGATCAAGTACTTGGGCAACATGGTGCTATCTCCCGAACCGGCGCTCGAAGACGCTCACCATGCGCTCCAAGTCCATCGGTCGAACCCACGGGTGGACAGGCAGGGTGAGCAGTCGCGGCGCCAGTTGCTCCGCATGCGGGAACTCCTCCCGGCCGGGCGGGAACCCTTCCGGATAGCTTTGGCTCACCGTGCGTGGAAACATCACCGAAGCATCCATTCCCTCTCTCCAGAGATCCTCCCGCACCGCGCGCACCTTTTCAAGAGACTCGATGATGACCGGCAGGCGGGTGAAAGCGGGAAATCCGCCCGCTCCGATCCGCGGCACGTGAACGCCCTTCATCTTTCCCAGCCACGCATGCAGGTAGCGGCCGTTCATCATCCGCCTGTAGCTCTCCCCTTCGAGCCGCGGCCAGCTTCGCTCCAGCAGGCTTGCCCTCGCCCGATCCATCGAAAAGTAGGACAGCGTCTCATGGCGGCGGCTGGACTTGAAGAGCCGCCAAAACGGATAGCCCCATCCATAGAGCCGGGGCCTTGAGGCCATCCCCAGTCCGACGAGAAGAAACGGCAAGGCGGCTCTTGACACGAACGGACGCGCCGGCAGTTCCGCCTCCAGCGACCTCATCCGATCTCCCAGGTCGGCCTCCCGAGCCACGGCGCTCCCCCCCCCGTAAGCCGAAAGGTTCTTCCCCCTCTCGAAGCTGAAAAAGGAGGCCGCGCCGTGTCGCCCCGCCCAATCCCCCCGAAGCCTGGACCCGAGAGCCTGGGCCGCATCCTCCACCACGGCGGCGCCCCTCGTCTCCGCCATCCGGAGGATCGCATCCACCTCCAACGGAAACCCGAACAGATGGACAACGACCACGGCCAGTGTCTCACGGCCTACCACCTGCTCCAGGGCCGGCAGGTCATAGCCCAAGGTGTCCGGATCCACGTCGCACAACCGGGTCGCGAGCCCGGCCTTCCCCACCACGAGGTGCAAGCCCGGAACCGTGTAGGCCGGGAGAACCACTTCCCGGCGATCGGACCGCTCCTTCAGCGCGCGGAGGATGAGCGAAAAGGCGGCGCTGCCCGATCCCGCCAGGGAGGGATCCCTCCCAAAATGACGGCGCAGCGTTTCGCGAAAGGATTCAACCGAGCCCCTGCGCGCGGAAAAACTCGCGATCAGGATGTCCCGGAAACGGATCCGAACCGCGGCAGGAGGGACTTTCCTGATTCTACTTCGCCCCATCCGTGGTCCAGCCGCCGATGATTGCGGAGCCGTGCTGATCGGAAAGCGGGTTACGAACGCAGGTTCAGCCGTTCGCGCGCGGCCTGGATTCGACCCTTGAGCTTCTTGAACTGGGCCGCAAGACTCGGCCCCACCCGCTCGTGTTTCTGAGGATAGCCGTAGGTGTACGTCCCGCGTCCCATCCGGTAGCGGTAGGCCGGATACATGCCTCCGATCTTGAAATCGACGTCGTTGAGCACCACACCCAGCACCTTCCCGCCGACTTTCTCGATCGCCTCGACCGCTCTGCGCACAAGCTGCCGGCCCGTCTTGCCCCAGCGATACACCAGGATCACCCCGTCGGTCGCCGGCGCAACGATCGTCGCATCCGAGACCGGCAGCACGGGCGGACAATCCACCAAGACGATGTCAAAGGTCTTCCGGAACTGCTCGATGAGATGACCGCGAACAAAGGAGCCCAGAACATCCGGAGGATTGAGCGGCGTCTCGCCGGCGGGGATGACGGAAAGGTTCTCCAGGCCCGGCGTCAGCTTCAGGAAATCAAGGCTCAACTCCGAGAGCATCAGATCCGTCACGTCACGGAGAACGTCCTGCAGTTGGGAGGTCCCGTGGACCAGCTCCACCAGCCCCGGTTTCGGAGCAAACTTGAGGACGTTCTTGTACACCGGGCGACGCGTGTTGCCTTCGATCAGCAGCGTCTTGAGTCCGCTCTGGGCGAAGCAGATGGCCAGGTTCATCATGGTGGTGGATTTGCCCTCCTGAGGCATCGCGCTCGTGGCCGTGAAGACCCTTCCCCCCTCGCCCGTCTTCCAGAGATGCATCTTGAGGGCGCGGTAACTCTCGGCCACCACCGACTTGGGCTGGAGATGCGTCACCAAACGATGGACCTCGTGCCCCAACCCCTGCGCCGCCTCGCGCACCGCGGGGGACATGTCCCGCTCCGTCTCCATGGGCTCGTAGTGAGGAATCACCCCGAGCACGGGCAGGCCCAGGTACTTCTCCACCTCCTCGATCGTCACCAGCGAGAAATCGAGACTCTCCTGCACAAAAGCGAGGCCGATGCCGAGGACCAGCCCGAGGATGACAACCGCAAAAAGCGCTCCCCACGACTTCCGCACCAACGGGACCGCCGGGACCATCGCCGGCTGAACGATCCGCACATTGTCCGCGCGGATCGAATTCTGAAGCTTGACTTCCTGGTACTTCTCCTCGAGGCTCGCCAGAATCTTTTGAACGATCTCCAGCTCCCGGTCCATCCGCCCAAGCTCGATCTGCTGGTGCAGGGCCGTTCGGTGCTTCTGGTCCAATTCGACGATTTTCTTGTAGACCTCGTTCAGTTGTTTGTCCCATCGTTTCCGCACTTCCTCGGCCTGTTTCAGCAGGTCCCGCTCATAACTCTTGCGCCGCAGCCGAAGATCCGCCATCGTCGGGTGCTCCTCCGTCAGCCCCACCGCCAGCGATTTCTCCTCCGCCAGGAGACCGCTGTACGTTTGGTACATCGCCACGAAGGACTGACCGACATCCTCCCCCGAGAAAGGCGAGTATTCTCCGGACGCGCCCTCCGGTGAATTGAGGCGCTCGATGAAGCGTTCCATGTCCCCCAGCGCCGCCTCGAGGTGATTGCGCTCTTCCATGAGATTCGTAAAATTGGTCACGTAGAGTTGGGTCTCGGACGGCAGATCCAGGATGTTGTGCTTCTCTTTGAACTCGATGAGCTCCTTCTCAACCTTGTTCAGGGAATCGACGAGCACTCCCCGCTGCTCCTTCACGAACCAGTCCGCCTCGCTGTTCCGGGTCTCCGCCGTCATCCGGCTGTAGGCCCGATACTCCTCCGCCACCGCCTGGGCCAGATCGCGCGCCCGGAGCGCGGTGCCCGCCACCGCAAGAATCTCGATGATGTTGGTATTCTCCTGAGGGCTGGCGCGCACGCTGTCCTGGAGGCGCCGAACCTGGGACTGGAAACTCGGATCGAGCACGATCTCCTCCTCGGTCTTGTCCTTCGGGACATCCCCAAGCCTCTTGGCCACCTGGGCCAGGACGGGAAAACTGGTCATGATCGTGCTCTCCGTGGCAATTTTTCCCCGCGCGGTCGAATACCGCGTAAACAGTTGTTGGAAAGTAACCTCCTCCTTGATTTCCACGCTGGCCTTCGATTCGTAGAGCGGCTCCTTGGATTGGACGACAAACCATCCCACGAAGAAACCGACGCCTACGGTGATGAAGATGATGAACTTTCGCCGCCTGAGAATGCGGAGGATGTCCGAGAGATCGGCCCTGGTTTCGGGCTTCCTAATTTCGGCCACGTGAGACTCTTATATTAGCTCAATCTTCGATCATCGTCAAAGATTTCGTGACTCAGCCGCTCGAAGGCCCGCAGGACTTCCTCTTCTGCAATCCCGCGCAGGCAAGATTGGTTTTCCGCGACCGGGTTTGGACACGCCCAATGGTAGCACGGGGCGCAGGGAACGGAATGAGCGAGCATAACGGACCGACCGGGGCTGACATGGGGTCGATGGGTGATTCCATCCCCCGGCCCGACCAGGACCAGCGTCGGTTTGTCCCAAATCCCGGCCAAATGCTGGGGCGCGCTGTAGGTGGTGAGTATGAGGTCGGAAACCGCCAGCACCGCCGCCGAGCGGACAAGATCAAACCGGCCCCGGGCGTCGAGGTGACAAATCCCCGATGAGGGCGGAATTCCCGGGTCTGCGCCCTTCCCCCAAACCACGGGGCGAATGGCGAACTTGTCCTGGAGCAAGCGGACCAACGTCTCCACCCGGTCGGCCGGCAGGCGCCGCGTCGGTCGTTCGCCCCCCAACGCCACCGCCACGAGAGGGCCCGAGAGTCCCCTCCAGTCGTGGTGATGGATGAAGGCCCTTGCTTCTTCAATCTCCTCAGACCTCAACCGCAAATGCGGCCGTAAAGAGGGTTCCCCTCCCTCTCCCGCCGATCCGACGGTTCGGACCAGCGCCGCCATTCGTTCCATCTGGTCCGCCGGCCGATCGTCTTCGTCCAAACGATTTGTAAAAAATGGGGCGCGATTCGCCGTATTTCTCCCCACGGTTTCGGGGGCGCCCAGCCAGCCCAGGAAAAGTCGCAACCACCAGCCTCCGAGCCCCGAGCTCACGTGATGCAGACTGATGACGACGTCAAACCGACCGCGCAAAGAAGCAACCCTCCGGAGCCAGCGCGGCCAGTCCCCCAAGGAAGGCGCGCTCCGCGCGCGGCTCGTGGGAAGCGCCAAAACCTCGTCGGCATCGGTACACCGCTCCGCCAACGGCAGGGCTTTCTCCGATACCAGCAGGGTCAGTCTGGACCTCGGCGCCCGGTTCCTCAGGATGCGTACGGCTGGGGTGGAGTCCACAAAGTCTCCAATGCCCGAGACGTTGAGGACAAGAATCCTCCGGCCTTCAAGCGACGACATCATAGACCTGCTTCACACCTTCCCGCGCTCCGCGGCCGGTCCGTCCTGCCCGATCCGCTCCCGCCCGGACCGGCCCGTGGCGCCGACTCGCGCGAATTATACTCCCTGTCGGACACCCAGTTCACCTGAGTTCATCGGATCCTGATGAACTCCCTTGGATCCCCGCACGGGGCTTCCGCCCCCGCGCGCGGGCCGGGGTGAAGACTTTGTAAACAATTGGGGCTAGAATCCCGACAGGCGCAAGAATGTTTGTTTCCGCTTGTGAACACGGAGCTTGTCCACCCGCCCTCCCGGTCGCCGGCCGCCGCCCGGGAGCGAGCGGCGAACAGCCCAGGAAGTCGGCCGGACGCGGCTTCTGATGCCCCTCTTCGGCTCCAAGGAAGAAAACGAACTCAAGAAGGCCGCGAAGCTCGAGCAGGACGGTCAATGGCAGCTCGCGGCCCAGGCCTTCATGAAACTCGGTCGACAGGACGACGCGGCGCGCCTCTATGCCAAATCGGGTGACGCCAAGACCGCAGCCGACATCTATCTCCGCAACGGAAACGGCGAGAAGGCCTTCTCCCTCCTGCGAACGGCCCGCAACAAAGAGGAAGGGGCCAGGCTCCTCCAGAAGCACGGGCAACGCGAATTCGCCGCCCGCCTGTTCATCGAGGCCGGACGATACATCAGCGCCGCTGAGATCTATGAATCGACGGGGCAGTTCCTCCAAGCAGCCGATCTGTTTTCCAAGGGAGACATGATTTCAGAAGCCGCGCAGTGCTACGAAAAAGCGGGGGACTTTCCCAAGGCCACGGGCATGTTCCTCAGAATCTTCCAGACGGAGCTTCATCGCCACCAGATCGAGCCGGGCTACCCCAAGGAACGCCTCGTTCCACTCGCCACCAAGTGCGCCTCCCTGAAGTACCAGATGGGGCAATTCCCCGAGGCGGCGGAAATCCTTCAACGAGTGGGAATGCTGGACAAGGCGGCGGCCATCTACGCCAAAATCGGCCACCTGGACAAGGCCGCCAAGATCTACGAGGACGTCGGGGATTTCGCGCGCGCCGCGGACATCTACGAGAGGCTCGGCAAGAAATCCGATGCGCAATTGATCAAGGCCCGCTACTACGAGAACAAGGGCGAGATCGACCAGGCCGCCAAAATGTACTACGCCGCCGGACACTATACCGAAGCGGGCAACCTGTACTGGCGCATGGGCCAACTCATGGAAGCCGCACAGTGCGCCGAGAAGGAAACCAACTACTCCTGGGCGGCGGACCTCTACCGCGAAGCCGGCCAGACCGAGAAGGCCCGGCAGTGCGACCTCAAAGCGGGACGCATCCCCCCTCCGGCGGCGGGACCGGCCGCTGCGGCTATACCTCAACCAAAGCCTAAACCTGTCGTCTCAAGATATCAAAAGAACGAGATTCTTGGGCGTGGCGGGATGGGAGTAGTATACCGGGCACTCGACAAGATTCTCAACCGGACGGTGGCCTTGAAGGTTCTGGCCGACGACCTCAAAAAGGATCCGGAGGCCATCGAGCAGCTCATGCGCGAGGCTCGCGCCGCCGCCGCCCTAAACCATCCCAACGTTGTGACGATCTATGATGCAGGGCGCGAGAATGAGCAATACTTCATCGTGATGGAATACGTGGAAGGGACGCTCTTGAAGAGCCTCATCAAACGCACCGGGCCGCTGAACGTCCAGGAGTGTCTTCCCATCCTGCGCCAGCTCTGCCAGGGACTCGCCTACGCCCATGGCCGCCAGATCGTGCATCGCGATATCAAGCCGGGAAATGTCATGATTACCGCCGATAAGACCGTGAAGATCATGGATTTCGGCCTTGCCAAGAAACTGGGACAAAGCCACACTAAGAGCACCGTCATGGGAACGCCGTATTACATGTCGCCCGAACAGGTGGAGGGCGCGGAAACCGACCACCGAAGCGATATCTACTCCCTCGGGGCTACGCTTTTCGAAATCCTGGCGGGACGCCCCCCCTTCACCGACGGGGATGTCCCCTACCACCACCGCCACTCCCCCCCCCCGGATCCGACGCTCTTCGCGACCGAGCTTCCGTCGGAATGGTCCGCCGTCATCCTTCGATGTCTGGAGAAAGACCCCGCGCGCCGTTTCGATTCGGCGCTGGAAATTCTGAAAGGGGTGGAGTCCATTTGAAACCCCGTGCCCTCGCCCTGCTGCTGTCGCTTGTCGTCCTGGGATCAGGATGTGAAAAGGTCAGATCCCTCGCGGGGATGGCCGAGAAGAACTCTGTGGCGACGGGACAGCCCGCCGCATCGCGCCAATCCGGCGCCGCGAAGAAACCACCGGCGGCCAAGCCGCCGCTCCCCTTCCCCAAGGAACAGGCCGAGGCCATCCTGGACCAGCAGGAGAAAATCTCGACTGAAACCCGGGACGCCTTTCTCGCCCGCCAGCTCTCGAAATCCGAAGAGGATGATCTCTATTTCGAGCCGCCGGCGGACGAAACCTGGTCCAAGCTCACGCCGGAACGACGGTAGGCCTCAGCAAAGCAATTCGCGAAAGCGGTAGCCGCGGGCTCTAGCCCGCGATTCAGGAATACACGCTGCGGCGCACACCTACCCAGCAGGGCGCAGAAACTACGCGGGGGGTGGGCTTTTCGCCGAATCCCCCGGAGCCTGATACTCGCGCCTGTAGATATCGAGGAGGCTGAGGAAGACCGCCAGGATCGAAGGTCCAAGCAGAATCCCCGTAAACCCGAACAGCTTGAGCCCTCCAAGGATGCTGAAAAAGAGCAGAAGGGTCGGTATCCTCGCCCGCCCCCCGATAATCATCGGCTTGACGATGTTGTCGATGGAACTGACCACGAGCGCCCCGACCGCAAGAAGAATGGCGCCCTTCCAAACGTGCCCCGTCAAAAACAAGATGATCGACCCCGGAAGCCAGACCAGCGACGCCCCGCCGATCGGCAACGTTCCCCCGATGAATGTGATGACTGCACCCAGAATGGGATAGGGAAGGCCCAAGGCTATGAGGAGAAGCGCCACCATGCCGGCCTGGACGGCGGCCGTGATGAGTACGCCTGCAATGACCGAGTGAAGAATCTCGTAAAACGTTTTGAAAATTCGATCCTTCTGGTCCTGGGACATGGGGAGGAAGGATTTGAGATTGCGAACGAGTCCGGGCCCGTCCCGGAGAAAGAAAAATAGCGTGAAAACCAGTATCGCCAGGTAGAGGATACCCACCAGGAACCCCTTGGCTCCGATGGGAATGAGCGACACGACCCCCGAGGCGATCCTTTCGAAAATCCCCTCCATCGTTTCCGGATCGGAGAGGGCATGAATCCCCAGCTTCTCTTCGGCAAACTCGAACCACGCATGGGGAAACATCGACAGCACGCTGTTCATGGCCCGGTTGATGTTTTCCTTCGAGAGGTAACCCTTGACCTGTCCGAAGGCGTCCACCAGCTCCGCGCCGAGCGTCGTTGCCACCAGGGTGAGCGGGATCAGCAGGGCAAGGAGAATCAGGAAGGTAACCACTCCGGCGGCCGGGGCTTTCCGCCCCTGGAACCACCGCTCGAATCGCTCCTGGACGGGATAGAAGACAATCGCGAGAGTCGCCGCCCAGAAGATTACGAAGTAAAAGGGACGCAGGATCTGGAGAAAAATGTACAGGAGGAATAGGAGCACGCCGAAAAAGAAACCCGCGACAAGATACCTTCGATCCATGCGGTGCCTATCCTTCCGAGGATCTATTCATAGCGGAGGGCCTCGATGGGGTCCAAGCGCGCCGCGCTCCGAGAGGGATAGAGTGTGGCCAGAAGACACGTGAGGAGGGCCGCTACGCTGACGAGGGCGAAGACGGCGGGCTGGATCTTCACCGGCAGGGTCGAAATGTAATACACGTCCGCCGGGAGATGGATGAATTCGTACCGCTTGAGGAGGAGACACAGGCCATAACCTCCACCCAGCCCCAAGAGCGTTCCGGAAACTCCGATCAGCAGCCCTTGCCAGATGAAGATCCTCCGCACCATCCCCGAGGGCGCGCCCATGGCTTTCAGGATGGCGATGTCCTTCCCCTTCTCCATGACCATCATGATGAGCGTGGCAATGATCCCGAAGCTGGCCACGATGATGATCATGAGGAGGATAAGAAACATGACCGTCTTTTCGAGTTTCAACGCGGAGAACAGATTCTGGTTCATTTCCATCCAGTGACGGGTGTAGAACTCCGGACCCAGCGAGGACTCAATCAAGAGGGCGATCTCGCGCGCCCGGTAGATGTCGTCCACTTTCACCTCGTATCCCGTGATTTTGTCCCCCATGTTGAAGAATTCCTGCGCTTCCTTCAACGGGATGTACACGAAGCTGGAATCGTATTCGTACATCCCGGTTTGGAAAACGCCCTGAACTTGGTAGGTGCGGAACCGGGGGATCATCCCCATCGGCGTCACTTCCCCCAGCGGCGAGATCACATCGAGATTCTCCCCCACAAAAACGGCCAGGTTTCTCGACAGTTCCTTCCCCACCACCATCGGAGGAGGTCCGTCCTTCGGAACCGTCGCCAAACTCCCCAGCGATCCCTCCACAATCCTCTTCCCTACATCGGTCACCTCCGAAAAAGAGGTGGGATCGATGCCCTTCACCACCACTCCCATCAGGTTGCCCACCGACCTCGCCATGGCCTGCGAAAACACGAAAGGCGCCAGGCCGGAGACGCCCGGAACGTTCCGCATGGCCTGCTCCACCTCCTTCGACCGCTCCGCTCCCGATCCTCCCCGCTTGAGAACCACGATGTGGGAGTTGGTCCCGAGGATTTTCGTCCTCAGGTCCTCCTCAAATCCCGCCATGACCGAGATGACCACCACGAGCGCGGTCACCCCCAGCGCCACACCCAGGACCGAGAAACCGCTGATCACGGAGATGAAAACCTGTTTGCGCTTGGCCATGAGATACCGCCGCGCGATGTAGAGCGGTACATTCATTCCTGAATACCCTTTATGCTACGCATGAGAGGAAATAATATAACCTCCCGTATCGACGATGAATTAGTTAGAAGCATGACCAGCCTATCGATGCCGATCCCTTCGCCGGCCGCGGGAGGCATCCCGAATTCGAGGGCCTGGACGTAGTCTTCGTCCACAGCCATACATTCCTGTTCCTCCCCCTTCTTGTGGGCCAGTTGTTCTTCGAATCGCTTTCTCTGGTCGGCAGGATCGTTGAGCTCCGAGAAGGCATTGGCCATTTCACGTCCGGCTATGAACAGCTCGAATCGATCGACCAGCTCCGGTTGATTCGCGTTCCTTCTCGCCAGCGGCGAGACCTCCACGGGGTACTGGGTGATGAACGTCGGCTGGATAAGCTTCGGCTCCACCCTCTCCTCAAAGAGCACCATTTGGAGGCCGCCCAGCCCAAGGCTCTTCAGGTCGCCCTCTTCAGGTTTGATCCCGCCTGCTTCGGCAAGGCGTCGCAAGGCGGACGCATCACGAACGATCGACCGTTCGAGGCCTGCCACCGCGACCAGCGATTCCTCCATGGTGTAACGCTTCCAAGGAGGCGTCAGGTCGATCTGGTGCTCCCCGTAAGGCACGAGGAATGACCCGCAGATCTCCCGGGCGATTGTGGACATCATCTCCTGCGTGAGGTCGATCAGGTCTTCGTACGTCGCGAAGCTCTGGTAGAACTCGAGCATAGTAAACTCAGGGTTGTGCTGGGTGGAGAGCCCCTCATTCCGGAAGTTTCGCCCGATCTCAAACACGCGCTCGATCCCCCCGACCAGCAGGCGCTTGAGATACAGTTCCGGAGCGATCCGCATGAAGAGCTTCATGTCCAGCGCGTTGTGATGGGTCACAAAGGGGCGCGCCGCCGCCCCGCCCGCCATCGGTTGCATCATGGGCGTGTCCACTTCCACGAATCCCCGCGAGGTCAGAAAGGCCCGCACGCCATTCACAATCTGTTGCCGCGCCAGTACGATCCGCCGCGCGTCGGGATTGACGATCAGATCGACGTACCGCTGGCGAAATCGCGTTTCGACGTCCGTCAGGCCGTGCCATTTCTCCGGCAGCGGCCGCACGCATTTGGACAGGATCCGGAGGCGGCTTGCCGCGATCGTCAACTCGCCCGTGCGGGTGCGGAAGATACGCCCTTCAACGCCCACCCAGTCGCCCACGTCCAGAAAATGGGCAATTTCGAAAGCCTCGTCGCCCATGGCATCCTTTTTCATGTAGATCTGAATTTTCTCCAGGCGATTCAGGATGTGGCCGAACCGGGCCTTTCCGAATGAGCGAAGGGCGATCAGCCGCCCCGCCACGTGAAAGATCGTCTCCACGTGTTCCAAATCCTCCGTTTTCGTGGCGCCGAACTGCGCGATCAAGTCGCCGGCCGTATGCGTCGGACGGAAATCGTTGGGATACGAAGGCACCCCCTTTTCCTTCAGGTCCAGTTGTTTCTGAAGCCTTTGCAGGTGTTCTTCCATGCCTATTGCGCCAGGGCCGTGCCGGAGCCCCGCCGTTTCAGCTCTTCATAAAGGGCGGCCTCAATGAAGGGATCCAGATCGCCGTCCAGCACGCGCTCCACGTCGCCTCGCTCCATGCTCGTCCGATGGTCTTTGACCAGCCGGTAGGGCTGGAGCGTGTACGACCGGATTTGGGACCCGAAGGAAATATCCCCTTTCTGATCGTGAAGCTCCTTGCTCTTCTGGTCCCGTTTCTGCTTCTCCAGATCGAAGAGACGCGCCTTGAGAATTTTCATCGCTATGTCCCGGTTCTTGTGCTGATAGCGCTCATTCTGACACTGCACAATGATGCCGCTGGGCAGGTGGGTGATCCGGACCGCGGTCTCCACCTTGTTCACGTTCTGGCCCCCGTGCCCGCCGGCGCGGTAGGTGTCGATCTTCAGGTCCTCCGGCTTGATCTCGATCTGAATGTCGTCCTGCACTTGCGAGATGACGGAAACGGACGCGAAGGACGTGTGGCGTCGATGATTGGCGTCGAAGGGCGATATTCGGATGAGACGGTGAACGCCCGACTCGGGACGGAGAAATCCGCACGCGCGATCGCCTTCGACCAGGACCGTTGCGCTCTTGATCCCCGCCTCTTCCCCTTCCAGTTGGCTCACCACCTCGGTCTTGAACCCCTTCACCGCGCACCAACGAAGATACATGCGCAGAAGCATCGAGGCCCAATCTTGGGCTTCGGTTCCGCCGGCTCCGGCATGAACGGTGAGAATGGCGTTCTTCTCATCCTCCTCGCCGGACAGAAGGAGTCGAAGCCGGGCGCCGTCGAGTGCGCCCCGAACTTCGCCGAGAAACGCCGCGGCCTCCCGGAAGGACTCCGCGGTGGGATTCTCACCCACGAGGTCCGCCATGACTTGAGCTTCTTCGACCTGGCGGTCCACCTTTCCCCAGAAGGTGATGGATTCAAGAAGACGGGTTCTTTGTTTCAGGAGGGACTGGGTCCGGCGAGCGTTGGCGTTCGCCCACGCGTCACCCCTTTCAAGTTCCCGGTCGATCTGTTCGATGTCGCGCTTGAGTTTGGAGAGGTCAAAGATGGCCCCGGAGCCTGGCGTGGTCCGCCTGCAACTGCTGCAACATGTCCGTTAGTTCTTTCACCGGGGCACCTACCCTTTCAAGTCTTTGATGAGTGCAAACCTTCCGACAGGCTCATTCTACCAGCATTCGCCGTCTTATCAATGTGCACGCGTCACAGCCAGCGCGTATACTCCCGTTGGCCATGAACCTTATTCTTGAAACATCCATCCGGGCCTTGCTCGAGAACTCCCCCCGCGCATCGGACCTGATCTTCGTGCCGGGCCGCGCGCCGCAGGCTCAAGCCGACGGCGCCCTGGCCGATTCTCCCCCCGGCCTCCCCCCCCTATCCCCGGAGGACATGCGCGTCATCGCGGAGGATTTCATGAAGGACCAATCGTATCTCCGTGCCCAGTTCGATTCCCAGGGCAATTGCGATCTGTCGTTCGCCTTTCGCGATCTCTGCTACTTCCGTGCAAGTCTTTTCCAGGCGCGCCAGGGCATCACCCTCGTGCTCCGCGTCATCCCCAAGGGGGTGCCGACCCTGGAGGATCTCCATCTTCCCAAGCCACTCCACGATATCGCCCGCCAGAAGGCCGGCCTCGTGCTCGTGACGGGGGCGACCGGCTCCGGCAAGAGCTCCACCCTCGCCGCCATGATCCACCTGATCAACAGCGAACAGCCCGTCCACATCATCACCGTCGAGGATCCCGTGGAGTTCGTCCACACCCCCATCAAAGCAACCATTACTCAACGTCAACTTGGACAGGATGTCCCTACTTTTTCCATGGCGCTCCGGGCCGCCCTTCGGCAGGCCCCCCAGGTTCTTCTCGTGGGGGAAATCCGGGACGCCGAGACTGCCGAGATCGCCTTTGAAGCGGCGGAAACCGGCCACCTCGTCCTAAGCACCCTGCACACACCGGATACCCTCCGAACCGTGGAACGGTTCATCGGGCTATTTTCGGAGCGGGACATCGACTACGTCCGCACGCGCTTCTCACGGGCATTCAAGACCGTCGTCAGCCAGAAACTCCTTCCCCGCAAGGATGGCCCCGGCCGTATTCCGGCCGTCGAAATCCTCCAGGCGACGCTCCGCACACAGGAGTACGTCCGACTTGGCGACCGGCCGGGCCGTTACTTGGAAGAGGCCCTCGAAGAAGGCGCCCTGGAAGGAATGCAGTCGTTCGATCAGGACCTCGAACGACTGACCAAGGCCGGACTGATCACCCTGGAGACCGCCCTCGCCCATGCCACGCGTCGCGCCAACCTGGAACTCCACCTGAGAGCGGATGAAGACATCCAGCTCGATCGGCCTGATCGTGTCTTCTTCCGCCTCAAATCCCCCCATTCGGCAAACGCTCCGTCTCCGGACCGTTCCAAGACCGGCCCGGTCGTCTTGCCGTTGAGGCCCAAGAAAAAGTAAGCATGGGGTGATGGAGTCATGGAATCATCTGGAAATCCATCTCAATCGGAGGGATTGAAACAGCGTACGAAAACTTTCGCCCTAACCGTCATCCGCCTGTTCCGAACACTGCCGAAAACGGCAGATGCCCAGGTCATCGGCAGACAACTGCTTAGATCATCAACTTCCGTTGCGGCGAACTACCGCGCCGCGAGGCGCTCCCGTTCACGGGCGGAATTCATATCCAAGATCGGGCTTGTCGTGGAAGAGACCGACGAATCGCTTTTTTGGCTTGAACTGATTGCAGAGAGTGGCATCCTTCCACCGGAACAAATTGAGGATCTGATGAAGGAGGCAGGTGAACTGTTGGCGATATTCGCCGCGTCGCAGCGGACGGCGAAGGCCAACCGTACTAAACTTCGATGATCCGATGGCCACATGAACATGATTCGATGAATCCATGACCCCATGTTTCCATGAATCCATGACCCCATGACCCGATGATAACGTGAATCCATCAAAACATGACCCCATGATTCCATGAATACATTCTACGGAGGTAGCCACTAATGGACAGCAGCCTGCACTGTGACTGGAGCCAATACTTCAAGGAAGAGCACAATATCTTCCGTCAAACGATCCGCAAGTGGATCGAGGCCGAGCTGGCCCCGAATGCGGACAAGTGGGAGGAAGCCGAGGATTTCCCCAACTGGGTCTTCAAGCGCGCGGGCGAACAGGGATTCCTCGGTCTCCGTTATCCCGAGGACGTGGGCGGCCTCGGCGGCGACTACTGGTACACCGTCGCCTATGCGGAAGAACTTCCCCGTGCCCAATGCGGCGGGGTCCCCATGGCCCTCATGGTCCAGTCGGATATGGCCACCTACTCGATCCACCTGCACGGCACGCCCGAGCAGAAAAAGGAATTCCTGATTCCCGCGATCAAAGGTGAGAAGATTGCCGCCCTCGGCGTCTCCGAACCGTTTGTGGGATCGGACGTGGCCAACCTGAAAACGACGGCGAAGAAAGTCGGCGGCGACTACATCATCAACGGCTCCAAGACCTTCATCACCAGCGGCGCGCGCGCGAACTTCATCAACCTGGCGGTCCGCACAGGGGACACCGGCTTTGGCGGCATCTCCATGATCCTGTTCCCCACCGACACGAAGGGCTTTCAGGTGACCAAGCGCCTCAAGAAAGTCGGGATGCACTCCTCCGATACGGCGGAGCTGTTTTTCGACAACTGCAAGGTCCCGGCGCGATACCTCCTGGGAGAGGAAGGACACGGTTTCTACTACATCATGGAAGGATTCCAAGGCGAACGCCTGATCGCGGCGATCACGGCGCTGTCGGGCGCCCGGCTGACGTGGGACCAGACGTACAAATACGCCCTCGAAAGGAAAGCCTTCGGGAGGCCGATCGGAAAATTCCAGGTTCAGCGCCACCGCTTGGTGGAGCTGATCTCGGAGATCGAATGCAATCAGGCTTTTGTCTACTACGTGTGCGATCTGTTCAACCGCAACGTTCCCTGCGTGAAAGAAGTGTCGATGGCCAAGATTCTGGCCGGCGAGCTCCAGACGAGGGTCACGGACCGCTGCATGCAGGTTCACGGCGGCTATGGCTACATCGAGGAGTACCACGTCGCCCGCGCATGGCGTGATTCCCGGCTGATCACCATCGGGGGTGGTACGACCGAGATCATGAAGGAGATCATCGGGAAAATGATCGGGCTGTAGAACGTAAGGAGAGAGGCGGGAGGAGTGAGGCGCAGGGCGAGGGGCGAAGGGCGCAAGGCGAAGAAGTCACCAGGAACCAGGAACGAGGAACCCGGAACTCCGCCCCTTCCCCTTGCGGGAATCCGCGTACTCGACCTATCGAGGCTGCTGCCGGGTCCGTACTGCACGATGGTCCTCGCGCTCATGGGAGCCGAGGTCATCAAGATTGAAGATCCGGGGGGGGGCGACTACGTGCGCTACCTGCCGCCGTTGATCGGAGATACGAGCTCGATTTTCTGCGCGCTGAATCGAAACAAAAAAAGCATCACGCTCAATCTCAAGCAACCGGACGCCAAGGCGATCTTCCTCAAACTCCTCAAAACCGCAGACGGCGTGGTCGAGAGTTTCCGTCCCGGCGTCATGGAAAAGCTCGGCCTCTCCTACTCCTCACTCCTCACTCATCACCCGTCACTCATCTACCTGGCCATCAGTGGCTACGGCCAGACCGGTCCTTATCGGCTGAAGGCCGGGCACGACATGAACTACAACAGCCTTTCCGGAGTTCTCAGCATCACCGGTGACCAAGCGGGCCGGCCGATTATCCCCGGGGCTCAACTCGCCGACGTCCCCGGCGGCGCCCTCTTTGGAACGATCGCGTTTCTCGGGGCATTGGAGGCGAGGCACCGCACGGGCAAGGGGGCGTACATCGACATGTCGATGACCGAGGGATCCCTCGCCCTGCTGACGCAGTATTTCACTCAATTCGGCGTCGATGGCATCAATCACGCGCCCCGCTCCATGCCCCTGAACGGTCTGAATCCCTGTTACAACATCTATCGGACGAAGGACGGCCGCTACATGAGCCTCGGTGCGCTCGAACCCAAGTTCTGGGAGGCGTTTTGCAACGTGGCGGGCAAGCCGGAATGGATCGGCGACGCCTTCCCGACTTCCGATCAGCGTCAGGCCGTGCTTGAACGCGTCGAGGAACTCTTCAAGACCAAGACGCAGGCCGAATGGGTCGCGCTCCTTTCGAATGTAGATTGCTGCTGTGAACCGATCCTGGATTTCTCGGAGGTCGTGCGGCACCCCCAGCATGCCGAGCGGGGCGTCTTCCTCCGGGAGAAACACAATGGCGAGGACGTCACCTTGGTCCGCGCACCCTTTCTCTTCGACGGTCGTTCCGTGAATCCACCCTACCTGCCCGCTCCCACATTGGGCGAGCACACGGAATCCGTTCTCGCTTCCGTGGGAGTTCGCCCCGCGGACCTCGCTCGTCTCCGCTCCGCCGGCGCCGTCTGATTTCCGGAGAACGCGGGCTAAAGCCCGCGCCTACCAAGCATACACACCCTCGTCTCGGTAGCCGCAGGCCATGTTCATGCCGCACCATCCGTGGTGCGGCGACATATCATGGTCCCATTCCCTCCGTGGCATGGGGCTTCAGCCTGCGTCTTCAGATCATGGCTGAAAGGCGACCTATGCCGCTTTTTATTCGAGGGGGTCGAGCCGGCGCTCGATGTCCTTCAGTTCCTGGCGGACCGAGGACTATCTCGGCCGGAGCAGCCGTTGCATCGCCGTGTGTATCCGGCCGTTGGAGGAAAGAATGTTCTTCGCATAGGGATCGAACGGCTCACCGCGGAGGCCGGTCACGCGACCGCCCGCTTCCGTCACGATCAATGCGCCGGCCGCCACGTCCCACGGGCTTAGGCGCAGTTCCCAGAAGCCGTCGAACCGGCCACACGCCGTGTAGCACAAATCCAACGCCGCCGAGCCGTCCCGCCGAATGGCCTGGGCCTTGAGAAGAAAGCGTTTCCAGCATTCCAAATTGCGCAACGCCCACCGCCGGTTGTACGAAAAGCCCGTACACACAAGCGATCGCTCCAGTTTCGACGCCGTCGATACGTGGATCCGCCGACCGTTGAGGAAGGCCCCCTTCCCTTTCACGGCCGAAAACATTTCTCCGGCCATCGGATCGAAAACCACTCCAACCTGAATCTTCCCGCGGTACGCGAACGCGATCGAGACGCAAAAGCGGGGATAGCTGTGCGCATAGTTGGTCGTTCCGTCGAGCGGATCCACAAACCACTGACACTCGGCCTCCCGGCTCCCCGCCATCGGGTTCTCCTCCTCCTCCGCCACGACCACGTGATCGGGAAAGGCGGCGCCGACCCTCCGGAGAATCAAGGCCTGTGCTCGGTGATCGAGATCGGTGACGAGATTCCGCCGACCTTTGAAGCGAACGTTCAGCGCTCGACCGTAGGATCCCCGCAGCAATGCGCCCGCCTCCTTCGCGGTGGCCGACGCCACTCGCGCGATGTTCGAGTCATCGACGCTCAGAGTCCGCGGTGGAGGTGTTCTCATGCGATTGCTTCGCTCCGCTCGCAATGACACCATACGCCCGTCATGGTCGAACCCGGCTCCCCCGTATTTCAAGCCTTCTGCACGGCCTGCAAGCACGAGATCGATGTTTCCATTCTCGAACCGCTCGATACCTTCGCGTGCAGCCGCTGCCTCACGATACAGACCTTCGGCCAGGACCAGACCCGACCGGCGTTCGTCGACCCCGTCCCACGGCGTGTGGTGACGGCGCTCTTGCTCCTCCAGATCGCCATCGATTCGCTGGTTCTATGGAGACTCCAACGCCTCGGCGGTTCCGTTGGGACGATCCCCATCGTCGCTGTGGCCACGATGGCCGCCTCAGTCGTCTTCTTCCTCCGCGTCAAATCACCCCCACTCAACGCAGGCTTCGCCCTGCTTTCGATCTCCGTCGCGCTGGCTTTCGTGGCCATGAGAGGATTCCCCACAGAACGGGCCGGAGGGGCGGAGGAGTGGACGGTCCTTGTGTTTGCACTCGCAGCCATCCTCTCCCTTGGGTTGGTCTTCATGGTGGGGGAACTTCTCCGGATTTCTCGATTGCCGCGAGCGTAGGCGTTCTACGCGCGGCTCAAACGACCGCTCTTGAACTCTTCCAGGTCCAGGCAAACGTACTTGAATCCCTCTTCCTTCAAACCCGCCACCACCTGCCTGCGGATAGGCTCTCGATTCAAGCGATCAAACTCTTCCGGGGAAACCTCGATCCGCGCAATGTCCTCGTGCAGGCGAACCCGGAATTCACGAAATCCCAGCTTCCTGAGCAGTGATTCGCTTCGACCCACGCGCGTCAGGTTCTCCACGGTGATCCGTGTGCCCTGCGGAAATCGCGACGACAGGCACGGCGAGGCCGGTCGATCCCACACGTCCAATCCCACTCGACGGCCTAGTTCGCGGATCTCACTTTTCGATAGTCCGGCCTCCGCGAGCGGACTTCGTACGCCGATTTCGCGAGCGGCTTTCAAGCCCGGTCGGATATCCCCCAGGTCATCGGCGTTCGTTCCATCTGCGACAACCGGGATGCCGCGCTCCTCGGCGATCCGTCCACACGTGGTGTACACCTCCGTCTTGCAGAAGTAGCAACGATCGGCATCGTTCCGCACGAAATCCTCGATCTCCATGTGACGAGTGGCGATCACAAGATGCTCCACGCCCAGTTCGCCCGTGATTCGGGCGGCATCGCGTCGATCATGCTCCGGGACGGTATCCGACAGGGCCGTGAGGGCGATCACCCGCTCCGCCCCCAGTAGGTCGCGCGCCGTCTTGAGGACAAACGCGCTGTCCACCCCCCCCGAGAAGGCCACCAGGACACGCTCGAACGCCTGGATGCCGGCCTTCAGGTCGCCGTATTTTTGGTCGAGACCACGGGTGGTATCCGACCCCTCATCCCTTGCGGTGGCCGGCTCAAAAACGCCCATCTGTACAGTCTAGCATCATCGGAAGCACCCTCACAGCAATCCGTTCGGACGCAGGAACCGCTCCCGAAGAAACCGAAGTCCCGCCGCCTGACTCTTCTCAGGGTGGAACTGGCAGGCCAGAACGTTTTCCCACTCGATCGCGGACACGAAACGGGCTCCGTACTCGGTCTCCGCCGCGATCACGTCGCGGTCCACCGGCACGGGAGCGTACGAGTGCACAAAGTAAAAGAACTCCCCCGACCCGTTCCGAAACTGCGCGCGATTCCATCCCATGTGTGGAAGCTTGAGGCGCCTGCCACCCCTGTCCAACTCCCCCACACGACCACGGAGAATCCCCAGGCCTTTCGAGCGGGGAGCTTCGTCGCTCCCATCGAAGAGGAGTTGGAGCCCCAGGCAGATCCCCAGAAACGGCTTTCCGGATTGGATCGCGCGCACGACGGCCTCGCGCAGCCCCGAGGCCGCCAGGTTGCGCTCCGCGGCGCCGAAGTGGCCCACGCCCGGCAACACCACGGCGGCGGCTCGATCGACGTCCCGTGCCTTCCCGCTTACTCGAACCGTGGCCCCGAGAAATTCCAGCGCCTTCGAAACGCTTCGGAGGTTTCCCATGCCGTAATCGATTACGACGATCATCAGCGCGGAGAGGGTGGCTACAGAACGCCCTTCGTCGAGGGCACGCCGGGCAGACGGGTATCCGCGGCCACCGCGCTGCGCAGGGCATGCGCGGCCGCCTTGAAGATGGCCTCCAGGATGTGGTGGCGATTCTTGCCGTACGGCGCCTGAATGTGCAGCGTCATATCCGCGTGGGTGCAGAACGATGAGAAAAAACTCTCGGCCAGCTCTACGTCGAACGATCCGACCCGCCCTTTGGCCACTCTCACGTCATACCGCAGGAAGGGCCGTCCGGAGAAATCCAGCGTCACGTCCGCCAAGGCCTCATCCATCGGAACGCGGCCGTGGCCGTAGCGATTGATTCCCTTCTTGTCGCCCAGGGCTTTCTTGAACGCCTCGCCCAGGCAGATGCCCACGTCGTCCACCACGTGGTGATAATCCACCGCAGTGTCTCCCGTCGCTTTCACCGTCAGATCGAATCGCCCGTGCAACGCGAGCAGCTCCAGCATGTGGTCCAGGAACGCCACGGTCGTCGAAATGGAATACTGCGCGGACCCGTCGATCCGCAGGTCGACGGCCACGTCCGTCTCCTTCGTCTTGCGTCGGATCTCAGCTTCCCGTTTGGCTGATTCTACTTTTCTTGCGATCTTTGACACGTTTCACCACCGAGTAGGCATGATAAACGAAACCTTCCGCGTCGGCCAGTTCCGCCGCGCTCCTCGCCAGCCGATCGAAATCCGCTTCTTGCACCGAGATCAGATTCATTCGTCGGAGAAAGTCTTCGACTCCGAGCGGCGATGAAAACCTCGCGCTCCCGCCCGTGGGCAGGACATGACTCGGCCCCGCCACGTAATCTCCCAGAGCCACAGGCGACAGAGGACCGACGAATACGGCTCCTGCGGTGTGGATGCTCTGGACCATCGCCCCGGCCTCCCGTAATTGGATGTGGACGTGCTCCGGCGCCAGTCGATTCGTCAGATCCGCCGCCGCCTGCCCGTGGGACACCATCACCGCCGCACATCGCTCCCTGGCCTGGGTATCCATCGTTTTCAACTTCCGCTCTTTACCGAGCGCCCGGGCCACCCCGTCCGCCAGGGACCTGGACGCCGTGACCAAGACGGCCCTCGACCCCGGCCCATGCTCCGCCTGGGCCGCCAGATCGGCAGCGATCCACTCGGCGTTCACCGAGTCGTCGGCAATGACCACCAGCTCCGTCGGTCCCGCCGGCATGTCGATCCCAACACTCCCATACACCAGCCGCTTCGCGAGCGTGACGAATGCATTGCCGGGACCGACGATCTTGTCCACGCGCGGGATCGTTTCCGTTCCGTACGTCAAGGCGGCGATCGCCATGGGTCCACCCACCTGGAACAGGCGGTCCACCCCGGCCACCTCGCAGGCGGCCAGGACGGCCGGCGAAGGTCCACCCTTTCGCGGAGGCGTGACCACCACGATCTCCGGCACCCCCGCCACCTTCGCGGGCACGGCGGTCATCAGCACGGTGGACGGATAGCCGTTCTTTCCGCCCGGCACATAAATCCCCACGCGCCGCAGAGGAACAAACATCTTGCCGAAGTGGGAGTCGCCGTCTTTCCATATAGCGTTTACCGGAACCCCCTTGAGATGGAATTCCCGGATGCGCTCGGCCGCCACATTCAATGCGCGGCGCGTCTTCGATTCCAATTTGGCCGCCGCTCTTCCCCACTTCGCGCGGGGAACCTCAATCTCCGCCGGCCGCAGACGGATGCCGTCCAGCTTTTTCGACCACTCACCTATCGCCTTGTCGCCGCTCTTTTGCACGGCGTCCAGAATCGATTGCACACGCGCAGCGTCGGCACGCGAAACCACGGAGTCGGATTCGAGTTGCTGGGCGGCCCACTCTACGGGCCGGCGACCGAGTTCAATGACCTTCATCGACCGACCGCCTTCTCAACGCGGGATAGCCAACGGTGGATTTCTTCATATCGCAGCTTCGAGGCCGCTCGGTTGAGGATCACCCAGGTTGAGATGTCCTGGATCGTTTCGATTTCGGCCAGCCCGACGCTCCGAAGTGTGCTGCCCGTCTGCACGAGATCCACCACCGAATCCGCCAGCCCGAGGGATGGGGCCAGTTCGATGGAGCCGTAAAGCTCCACCACCTCGACCGTCCTCCCGTGGGACTCGAAGAATCGGGCAGTGAGCCGCGGGTACTTCGTTGCCACGCGAGAGCCCAATACGGATGAAGCGCGCGCGCCTCCGTTTCGCCCCATCCTCCCCGTTCGATCCGCACCCCCCCTTGCGGACGGCCCGCACCAGACCAGCCGGCATCGACCCAGCCCCAGGTCCAGCGGCTCGTACACGTCCTTCTCCTGCTCCATCAGAACGTCCTTCCCCACCATGCCGACATCACAGACGCCGTATTCCACGAAGGTGGGGATATCCCGGTCGCGAACGATGTAGAATTCCGTGCGGGAGGTGGGATCGGAAAAACGAAGGGCGCCCGCCGCCGCCGGCCTACCGGCCGCGCGGAATCCGGCCCGGACGAGGAGATCCAGGATCGGGTCCTGCACCTTCCCCTTGGGCAAAGCTACCTTCAGGAATGGAGTGTGCTTCCGCATGGTCGCCTTTCGAACTATGACACACGGTCAATGGTGGCACCCACGGCCTTCAATTTGTTTTCGATTCTCTCATATCCCCGATCCAAATGGTACACGCGATGCACCGTGGTCGTTCCCTTCGCGATCAATCCCGCCAGGATGAGACACGCGCTCGCCCGAAGGTCCGTGGCCATGACCTCGGCCCCGACCAGCGAGGGCACGCCTTTCACCACCGCCTGGGCGCCCGTCACGGTGATGTGCGCCCCCATTCGTCGCAGCTCGCTGACGTGGATGAAACGCTGCGGGAACACGCGCTCGGCAATAGTGCTCGAACTCTTCCCCACGGCCATCCAGGACATGAATTGCGCCTGCATATCCGTGGCAAACGCCGGGTATGGATCCGTCGTGATGTCGACGCTATCCGGCCGGTCGATCCCGATCACACGGAGTCGCTTTTCACCCTCCTCGATTTGCCCGCCGGCCGCCGCGATTTTCTCCAGCAGCGCGGAGAGGTGAGACGGCCGACAATTCTCAAGAACCAGGTCGCCGCCGGTCATCGCCGCGGCCAGGGCGAACGTTCCGCTCTCGATCCGATCCGGAATAACGTCCCAATCCACCGGCTTCAGCGCCTGCACACCCTGAACACGAATCGTCGGGGTTCCCTCCCCTTCGATCCTGGCTCCCATCGCTCGAAGCAGGCGGGCCAATTCCACAACTTCCGGCTCCCGGGCGGCGTTTTCCAAGACGCTCTCGCCCTCCGCAAGAACGGCAGCCATCAGGATGTTCTCCGCACCCGTCACGGTCGACACCGGAAATACGATTCTTGCCCCTCGCAGTTTCGCCGCTTTCGCGTGGATGTACCCCTCGACCAAATCTATCTCGGCCCCCAACTTTTTCAGCCCTTCGATGTGGAAGTCCACCGGCCGGCTTCCGATGGAGCAGCCACCCGGCAGCGAGACCCTGGCCCGCCCGAATCTCGCCATCAGCGGGCCGAGAACCAAGACCGACGCCCGCATCGTACGGACGAGATCGTAGAGCGCCTCGGGCTTATGGGTTCCCGTACCGTCCACGGTCATCACCCCGGCGTCGGTATCGTACTCACACGCCGCTCCCATGCTGGCCACCAGTTTCTGCATGGTCCTGACATCCGCCAAGTTCGGTACGTGGCTGAAGCGCTGCGGCCCCTCCGCCAGGAGCGCCGCCGCCATGCACGGGAGGGCGGAGTTTTTCGCGCCGCTGATCCGGACCGTTCCCTTGAGCGGACTCCCGCCCATCACTTTGATCTTATCCACGCGGAGCCTCCATGGAACCCTTCCTCCCACAGACAATACGTTTCCGGCCCGCGAGGTCGCGGCGCACCTCCACGTCCTGCCAGCCGGAACGCGTGAACACCCGGCACACCTTGTCCGCTCGAAGGGGTGAAACTTCCATCATCAACCAGCCATCCGGACGCGTAACGTACTGGAGATCGGCCACGGATGCCAGATAGAACCGCATCCCATCCGGGCCTCCATCCAATGCTTCACGGGGTTCGAACCGCACCTCGCGTTGAACCTTCCGCAGTTCATCCGATGTGAGATAGGGTGGATTAAACACCACGAGATCGAAGGCGCGCCGCAGCGCCACGCCTTCGGCCAGGTCGCCTCGCCATAGAGACACTCGTTCTTTCATCTCCAGTCGAACCGCATTCCGAGCGGCCCAATCGATCGCCTGCCGCTCCCGGTCCATCCCGAAACCCCGCGAGTTGGAAAACTCCCTCAGCAGGCTGAGGATGAGCGCCCCCGATCCCACTCCCAACTCCAGGATGTTTAGCCTCTCTCCGTTTCGGGTAGCCAGCTTCTCCACCGCTGTTTCCACCAGCAGTTCCGTCTCGGGTCGCGGCACCAAAACGCCCGGACCCACTAGGAACGAATCCTGCCAGAAGCCCCACTCGCCGAGCAGATATTGGATGGGATAGTGTGACCGTCGGCGACGAATCCATCGACGGTACCGAGCGGCATCCCGGCTCGGAACGGGCGCCTCGCAATTCATGATGAGCCACTCCTTTGAAACGCCCAATGCGGAGGCCAGGAGCAGTGTGGATTCCAAGCCGGCGGAGGAAATGTGGGACCGGCCGAGGCTCCGCTTCCCCTCCAGGAGAAGCGAACGTACGCTCGGCCTGCCTGCTCTCCGATTAATACTGGATATTGCCGAAGGTCAGGACTTCGTCCGCCTCACGGAGTCGTCCGCAAAGCTCCCGTACGAAGCCTTTGTACACCTTCACCGCCATATCCGAATCTTCCGCCAGCAGTCCGTGGAATTTATCGCCGGGGATTTGATAGATCTCGCAGTCCCTCTGCGCCAGGACGGAAGCGGACCGGGGATGGGCGTCCACCAGGCTGAGCTCGCCGAAGTGTTCGCCGGGCGCGAGCACCGTCAGAAACACCTCGTTGCCCTGTTCGCCTTTCTTCACCACCTTCACGTAGCCGGTGCGCACAATGAACATGGCCTGCCCCTGGCTGCCCTCTTCGACGATCTTCTCGGATTCCTTGTACCCGTGCTTCTCCGTGATCCCCGCAATTTTCTGAAACTCCTCCGGAGAGAGATCTTTGAAGATCGAGACTTTCCTCAGGAATTCAATTTCGGCAAGATCGGCTTTTCCCATCGGTGGTCCTCCTCGTCTCAGGCGCGCGACAGCTCCTGGATTTGTTCTTCAACAACGCGATTCTGGTCGACTTCCATGAGCGGCACGATGATCTTTGCCATCTCACCATCCAGGAAAGTCTTGAGATCGTACAGGGTCAGCTTGATGCGGTGGTCGGTCACCCGGCTCTCCGGGAAATGATACGTCCGGATCTTCTCGCTCCGCTCCCCGGTCCCGACCTGCGACCGCCGCATCCGGCTGATCTCGCTCTTCTGCTCCTGCTGCTTCAGATCGTACAGGCGGGCCATCAGAATCTTCATAGCACGGCCCTTGTTTTTATGCTGAGATTTCTCGTCCTGGCAGGTGACCACGATCCCCGTCGGCACGTGGGTCAGTCGGACGGCCGAATCGGTCTTGTTCACGTGCTGGCCGCCGGGTCCCGACGCCCGGAACGTATCCAGCCGCAATTCGCCCGGATCGATCTTCACTTCCACTTCATCCACTTCCGGGAGTACGGCCACGGTAACGGTCGAGGTGTGAATCCGTCCCTGCGACTCGGTGACGGGCACACGTTGCACGCGATGCACGCCGCTTTCGTATTTCAAATGGGCATAGGCGCTTGCCCCCTCCACCGCGGCGATGACTTCCTTGTACCCTCCCTTGCCCGTGTCGCTGGCACTGAGCACTTCGAATTCCCAATCCCGAAGCGCGGAAAAGCGCTGATACATTCGAAGAAGATCCGCCGCAAATAGGGCCGCCTCCTCCCCTCCCGCTCCCGCGCGAATTTCCAGGATCACGCCCTTGTCGTGGCCCGATCCCCCCTCGTTGAGCATGGTGATGAGCCGGGATTCGAGGCTGCTCTTTTCGCGCGTGAGGTCTTCCCTCTCCTGGCGGGCGAGTACGGCCAGCTCGGTGTCGTTCTCCGCCAGGAGCTGCTCCACGCCCCGCAACTGTTCGTGGGTCTTCTTGAGCTTTCGGAAGATGTCGACCAGCTTCCCCAGGCGCGCGTACCGCTGGGTGAGCTGTTTGTATTCCCTGGGATTGACGACCGATTGCTGGTTCGAGAGCTGCCGGGCCAATTCTTCGTACCGCTCTTCCACACCGCCGAGCCGGCTGACCAGTTCCATGCGCCCTGGCCCTAGGAGCGCTTGTATTTCTTCCTGAATCTTTCGACTCGGCCCTCGGCATCGACCAGTTTCTGCTTCCCGGCGAAGAAGGGATGACAGGCCGAGCAGACGTCCACCTTGATCGACTTCATCGTCGATCGCGTCTCGAACGTGTTCCCGCACGCGCACTGCACGGTACACACTTCGTACTTCGGATGGATGCCTGATTTCATCGGTGTGTTCTCTATCGTATTTTGCAGCGAAATTCAACGGGATCGGACCCCTTCGGGGTCACGCGTTCATCTTCTTCAGAAACTCCTCGTTGCTCTTGGTCTTGCGCATGTTCTCCACGAGGAATTCCACCGCTTCCACGTTGCCCATGTTCTGCACGACCTTGCGGAGGATGTAGATTTTTGGGAGCCACTCCTTCGGGATGAGGAGATCCTCCTTGCGGGTCCCGGAGCGCCCGATCTCCAGCGCAGGATACACGCGCCGATCCGCCAGGCGCCGGTCCAGATGAAGCTCCATGTTGCCCGTGCCCTTGAACTCCTCGAAGATCACCTCGTCCATCCGGCTCCCGGTGTCGATCAGCGCCGTGGCGATGATCGTGAGACTCCCGCCTTCCTCGATCGCGCGCGCCGCGCCGAAAAAGCGCTTCGGCTTCTCCAGCGCCGTGGCCTCGATACCCCCGGACATCACGCGTCCGCTGGACGGCGTGACGCTGTTATAGGCCCGCGCCGTCCGCGTGAGGCTGTCCAATAGAATGACCACGTGCCGTCCGTGCTCCACCAACCGCTTCGATTTCTCGAGCACCATCTCGATCACCTGCACGTGCCGGGAGGGCGGCTCATCGAAGGTGGAACTGACCACCTCACCCTTGACGTTCCGAATCATGTCCGTCACCTCTTCGGGGCGCTCGTCGATGAGCAGCACGATCAGATACACCTCGGGATGGTTCTTCGTGATGCTGTTGGCGATCTGCTGGAGGAGAATCGTTTTTCCCGTCCGCGGGGCGGCCACGATCAGCGCGCGCTGCCCCTTCCCGATCGGCACGAGCAGATCGAGGATCCGCATCGCCACGTGCTCCTGGGTGGTTTCCAGCTTCAGTTTCTCGAAGGGATGAAGCGGCGTGAGGTTGTCAAACATGACCTTTTCCTTGAGCCGCTCCGGTTCGTCGTTGTTGACTTTCTCGATCTTGACCAGCGCAAAATACTTTTCGCTGTCCTTCGGGGGGCGAATGACGCCGGACACGGTGTCGCCCGTGCGCAACGCAAACTTCTTGATCTGAGAGGGAGAAACGTAAATGTCGTCCGGGCCGGGAAGGTAACTGTAATCGGGCGCCCGGAGGAACCCGAAACTCTCCGGCAGGACGTCCAGCACTCCCTCACCCATGATGTTCCCGTCCTCGCCGGCCCGCGATTGCGCGTTCAGGATCGAGAAAATGAGCTCCTGGCGGCGCATGTTGGCCGCGCCGTCGATGTTCAGTTTCTTCGCGAGGTTGACGAGCTCGCTGACTTTCTTAACTTTCAGTTCGTTGAGATGCATACTCTCCCCCTACGTTCCCGCGCATGTCATGCGAGGGATAACGTAGCCGAGCCCAAAGCCCGGCTACAACACTGCCCCTCCGTAGCGGAGCCTTCAGGCTCCGCGAGGTTTTCAGGACATCACGCAACATTTGTTACCCCGTGTTTGGGAAAGGCACATGGCATGAATTCAGAGTCCTCTGTGCAAGTGCTAGCTGTTCTTGTTCCTTGCGGTGAGCAAAATCCAATTTAGACAACCCCCTCCGGTTTGTCAAGCTCTCACTTTCGCGGATACAATCCCACGATGAGATTCATTCTGCTTCTGGTGACGCTCCTTCTTGCCGCGCCTCCGCTCCCGAGCCACGCCGACCGGCCGATCCCATGGTCCACCGATCCCGACGCCGCCCTCAAGCGCGCGCGTTTGGAACACAAACCCATTCTGCTCAGCATGTCGCCGCCATGGTCGTATTGGAGCCGGCGGATGGAAACGGAAACCTTCACGGATGCCAAGGTCGTCCGGGCCGCAACCGAACGAAGCATCCCGCTGAAGCTCGATCCCGATCTCCGCCCGGATGTAGCCAGCCGCTATCTCAACCGTGGGTATCCGATCACCGCGTTCCTGACGGAGACCGGACGCGTTATCGCCTCCGCCCAGACGATCGACAAGGATCACATGGTGCGCCTGCTGGATTCGCTCACCGATGTCTATCGCAACTATGCGGGGCCGATGCCCCCGCCCGGCGCGAAGACATCCTCGCCCTCGACTACTCCCCTCACCTCCAAGCAGGTCAAAGCCACCCTCGAAGAGTGGTTGAAAAAGGAATTCGATCGGGCCCACGGTGGATTCGGTCGCGGTGGAAAGAACCTCCCGATCGATGCCCTCGAATGGTCGCTCCACGAAGCCGGCACCACCCGCACGGCCGTTTTTGAAGACATGGCCCTCAAAACGTTGAACGGCATCCTGGGCGGAACGGTGTACGACCCGGCACAGGGCCGGTTCCGCCGGTCGTCCAAGGATGCCGATTGGAGCACCGCCTCCGCGGAAGTGCTCCTGGACGACCAAGCCAGAATGGGATGGCTTCTTTTTTTCGCCTACCAGGTGACCGACCGGAGCGCGTTCCTCGACGCCGGATTGAAGACCATCGGTTACATGCGGAACGATCTTTGGTCCCCCAAGCAAAAGTTATTCTCTTTTGGGCGAGCCGGAAAGACCGAGTCGGTTACCCGCCTAACCTCCACAGGCCCCGCCGGACCCCTCCTCCCGATGCTCCTCACCGGCTCCAACCTGCGGGCCGCTCGCGCGCTGATGTACGCTCACGTCTTCAAGCCCCAGGCCGGCTACTGGGATCAGGCCCGGGACGTCATTCAACGCATTCGGGCCGCCGCCCACACACCCGGCCAAGGAATCGTGAGGGAAATTCGGGCCGGCAAGGGAACAGGCATCCGATACCTGGAGGATCAGGTGGAATGGGCATCGAGCCTTCTGGATTTGTACCAGCTCACGGCGGATCCCGGCACACTCAAAGAGATCGAGGCATTTGTTGAGCAGGACATGGCCCAGTTCGTCGAGGGCGATCTCTTCGCGGATCTCCCCCGCGCCGACCGAAAAGGCCTCGTCTCCGACGCCCGTTTCCCCTTGGCGGAAAACGCCCGGATATTTCTCCTGCTCCAATCTCTCGCGGCCCTCACAGGGGAGTTCGAGTATCGCGACCGCGCCGATCGGCTCCTCCGCTCGCTCATCGCGGAATCGGGCCGGCTCCTCACGAGGGAGGGCGCGGTCGGCACCGAACTGGGGCTTCCCCTCGTCGCCCTCGCCATTCTCCGCCAACAACAGGAACCCTTCCACATCTCCATCCTGTCGCCGGCCGCCCATGCGGAAAGCCGCTCACTTCTCCAGAGAAGTCTCACCTGGCCTCGTCCCTTCACGCTCGTTCAGGCCCTGGATCCGTCCCGCCACCGCGCGCAGATCGAACGCCTCGGCTATGAAATCCCCACCCGGCCGGCCGCGTACGTGTGCCAGGGACTCGTCTGTCTCAGCATGGTGGAAACAGCCGACAAGCTCGATGCCTTCAGAAAAGAATTGACGCAACGCGCCATAGGACTACAATCGAAACCGTGAGCAAGCCCAATTCATCCGTCAAACCCGTGCGGGTGCCCAAGCCATGGGGCCACGAACTGATTTTCGCGCGCACGCGCCGCTACGTGGGCAAGGTTCTGCACATTCGCAAGGGGCGCCGTCTTTCTCTCCAGTTCCACAAGAAGAAGGATGAGTCGATCCTCGTCGTGGATGGCAAGCTCCACTTGACGTACGGCCGGAATCCGAAGCGCCTGGCCACGCGCGTTCTCAAACCCGGACAGACCTTTCACGTGACACCGCGACTCATTCACCGATTCCGCGCCCTTGAGACGTGTTCCCTGTTCGAGGTGTCGACCCCTGAGCTGTGGGACGTGGTGCGGCTCCAAGACGACTACGGCCGGGGCGGATCGGCATGACTCTTCCTATCGCCGTCCTTGAAGCCCAGCGGCCGCTCCGGGCTCCTGCCCTCACGCGGCACTTCCTCCTTCCTGGAGGTCGGAAAGGGCGGGGTGAGTCAGCATGACTCCCTGGCGGGGCGGACGGCCCCAGGCCATCATCCTGGCGGGCGGACAGGGACAGCGTTTCTGGCCCCTCTCGCGTGTGGACCGCCCCAAACAACTTCTCAACATTTTCGGAGGCGTTACCCTCCTCCGCTCGACCTACGAACGGCTCAAGTTTATTTTCGGCCCGGAAAATATCTGGCTCGTCACACTCGAACGCTACAAGAATGCGATTCCGGTTCAGCTCCCGGAGGTGCCGCCCGACCAGATCCTCCTTGAACCCTTCGGACGTAACACGGCGCCGTCCATCGCCCTGGCGGCCCACTTGGTGGAGAAAAAAATCGGACCCACCACGGCCGCGGTGTTCCCCTGCGACCACATCATCACCGGCCGCGAGCAGTTCAATCTTGCGGTCGAAACATGCCTGAAAGCCCTGGAAACCGAAGATCTCATCGTAACGATCGGCGTCAAACCCCGCGGCTTTGAAACCGGTTTCGGATACATCCGCAAGGGCAGGAAATTGGCCACGGTGAACTCAATTCCGCTCTTCCGGGGGGAACGTTTCGTCGAGAAACCGGACCGCAAGCGCGCCGAGGCCTTCGTCCGATCGAAACAGTACGTCTGGAACGCCGGCATGTTCATCTTCAGAACCCCCACCATGCTGGCCGCCTTCAAGAAACACCTGCCCAAACTCTACAAGCTCCTCTCGCCCCTTCCCCATCCGCCGTCCGCCGACCAGATCCGCGCGCTTTATGAAAAGTGTCCGTCCGATTCCATCGACTACGCCGTGATGGAGAAATCGAAAAACATCGCCGTCTATCCGGGGAATTTCGTGTGGAGCGACGTGGGAAGCTGGAGCGCCCTGGAAAGATTCTTCGAAAAGGATGCCAGCGGCATCGCGGCCAAAGGGCGCGTCGTCCAAATCCAGAGCAAGGACTGTTTCGTATTCAACACCACGCGTCTTGTCGCCCTCGTCGGCGTGGAGAACCTCCACGTGGTGGAAACGGACGACGCCATCCTCATCTGCCGGAGGGATCTCGACCAGAACATCAAACCGGTGGTGCACGCGTTGAACGACAAGGGATGGAAGGAGTTCGTTTAGTGGGTGGGGCGGACGTCCAATTCGGAACCGACGGCTGGCGCGGCATCATCGCGGACAATTTCACGTTCGAGCGCGTCGACCGCGTCGCCCGCGCGATCACGCGTTTTCTGCTCCAGGAAAAAAAGAGCCGCCCCGCCCCGGTTGGCGGCAGCAAGCCGGCTGCGGCACGACCGAGCCACCCTGGCGCCGTGGTCATTGGATACGACACGCGCTTCCAGTCCGATCGCTTCGCGGAATGCGCAGCTCAAGCCGCCGCCGCCACGGGCGCGAAAGTTCTCCTGGCCGACCGTTTTGTCACCACCCCCATGGTCTCCCTCGCCGTCAAGCGCCTCGGCGCGGCTGGCGGTATCGTGGTCACCGCCAGCCACAACCCACCGATCTACAACGGCCTCAAAGTGAAAGCCTCCTACGGCGGGCCTGCCATCGGCAACATGATCCAGAAAATCGAACTGAACTACGCTCGGATGCCCAAGCGCCCCCCCACAAAGCCCGGGGTTGCCCCGATCAAATTGATCGATCTTACTAATGTTTATGCCGATTACCTAAACGAAGTCATCCAGTGGGAACCCATCAAGAAGCTCAGCCTGCGCCTAGCCGTGGACTATATGTACGGTGCCGGCCAGCGGTATTTCTCGCGCTTCGTTCAGGGGCATGTTTCCGAGGTGATCGAACTTAGGGCCGATTGCAACCCGGGGTTCAATGGAGTGGCGCCGGAACCCCTGGAACACAAATTGGAGACCCTCAAGAAGACCGTTGTGGAGCACCGGCTCGACGCGGGGTTCGCGTTCGATGGCGATGCCGACCGGATTGCCGCGGTGGACGATCTCGGGCGATACGTCGATTCCCATCGCATCTTCGCCCTGCTCCTCGAATACCTCTGGAACCACAAGAAAATCCGTGGGAAGGTCGGCAAAACCTTTTCTTCCACGTCCATGGTGGACAAGATTGCGAAAAAACTGGGGGCAACCGTCAAGGAGACCCCGATCGGGTTCAAACACATCTGCGAACAGATGCTCAAGGACGACGTCTTCATCGGCGGCGAGGAAAGCGGCGGCGTGGGCATGAAGCACCACATGATGGAACGCGACGGCTTCTTCTGCGCTCTCCTCCTCCTGGAGTACAGCGCCATCTCGGGGCGGAAACTGAGTCAGCTGGTGGACGACCTCCATAACCGCTTCGGGCCGCATCACTTCACCCGGGAAGACGTCCATTGGCAGAAGCTCACCGTCCCCCGCGAACGGCTCTACGCCTCGCTCAAGAAGAAGCTGGGCACCCAGATTGCAGGCCGAAAGATCGAGCGCATGGACGACATGGACGGCCTGAAGGTCTTTTTCGACAACGGCGATTGGCTCTTGTTTCGCTTTAGCGGTACCGAGCCAACCCTACGAATATACGCTGAAATGTCACAGCCTTCTCAGCTCACAGAGTCGATCGCCCAGGCGAAGGTAATCGTCGCCAAGCTCTAGTCCTCCGCCGCCGGCCCCGCCCTTTTCAAGCCCCCCAAAACGGCGTACCATATACCCATGGCATTCCATCTCGCCGACGTGAATGACCTGCGCTTGGTTCTTCCCCGAATGGCCGCCCCCGTCAGCCAGGCCGTCGAGATGCCCATCCGGGCCGTTGCGGGCGTAAAGAACTCCTCCCCACAGTCTTCCGCGCCACGGCTGGAGACAGGTGAAGCCGCCGACAAGCCCCGGCGCCCCGTACGCGTGGGGCTCAGGTCCATTTTTGACATGCTGGCTCAGGACGAACTCCACGATCTTATCAACATCGCGAACGCCCAGTTCCGGAACGGCAACCTCGCCTCCGCGGCCAACATGATTCGCCGTGCCCACCGGTTGGTGAACCGCCCACCGGAAGACCAGGAGGAGAGCATCCAAGGACTTCCATCCCCCTATGAGGATGAAGAGGATGCCCAGTCCGCACCGGAGTCGTCCTATCTCACCCGCGAAGGCGCGAATGCCACCGTGCACAGCCGGCTGCAAACCGCCGCCCCGTTCGACTTCCCCGAATTCGACGACGCCGCCAAGGCCACCCTATGGCGCTCCACGCAGGAGTTCATGACCGTCCAGCCCCCTTCGGCCGGCATACAAGTCAGCCTCTACATCTGATCCCGCCTCTCGCCTTGCGCCCTGCGCCATGACATCGGATCGATGAGACCCACCACCATCGGCTTGGATTTCGTCGAGACTCTCTATTCCGTGGACACTCAAAATCTGCCTGAAGTCGAATTCGGCGGACGTCCCTTCAGGAGCACCATACCCCTGACGTTCGAGTTGGTGAGGGCTCAGGCCCGCGATCTCACCCTGGATCGTTACTGCCAGGCCGTGTTCGAGGCGTACCGGGATGCCGAAGTGGAACGCGAGGCGACCTCCAGGGAGATTTTATCCGACGACATCTACAGAAAGATCGTGCGCTCCGTCCTCCCGGCGGGAACGGCCGAGGATCTTGCCTTGGAGGTCGGCCGGCTCCATAGAACCCATCTCGCCACAGCACTGGTCCTCCCCCGGGAGCACGTGGCCATGCTGAAACAGCTCCGGGAAAGATTCGCCCTTGGGGTCATCTCGAACTTCGACTCAACCTCAGTAGTGGAAACGGTGCTTCGGCGGGACGGGATCGCCGACCTCTTTGCGGCCGTCGTCATCTCGGCGGAAGTCGGCTGGCGCAAGCCCCACGCCAGGATATTCCAAACTTTCACCGATCGGCTCGGTGTCGAGCCGTCGGAAGTGCTTTTTGTCGGCGATCACTACCGATACGACGTCGTCGGCGCCCGGAAGGCCGGAATGCAGGCGGTATGGCTCGGCAAGAGCGGCGACCACGGCATGCCCCCGGAATCGGACCGTGCATCCACTCTGGCTGCGCTCACTGAATTGCCCGCCTACATCGACTCGCTCTCGTAATCCATGGACAATTTCATAGGAGGCCCCATGAAACATCTTGTTCGCAACATCCTTGTCGCCCTGCTCCTCGCAACCCCCGCGTGTTCCCGAGGCTCCCGCAGACTTCCGGCATCACACGAAGCCCTTCAGGGCCAGATCCAGGAACTATGCACCGCCGCCCTGGAGCACCTCGACCGGAATCGCATGCCCATGCAGAAGTATCTTTCCCCGCTTGACCAAGGCGTGAATTACGTGCTCATCCACAAGGGTGAATTGTCACTGGATGAAGGAACGGTGGAAGACCTCCTCGACCTCCGCGTTTCGGTGGAGAAAGACGTCAACAAGATAGAAGCCAAGATCAAGACCCTGTCCGCGCAAATTCGTGCCGCCATCGAAGTGGACGGCCTGGCGGACGCCGACATCGAGGACCCCCTCCAGCAGATCGGCGAGCTTCAGGCCGAAATCGAACACCTCAAGGCGAAAGGACTCGCCAAGGCCATGAAAGAGTTATCCGACGGTCAACAAAAAGACCTCGGGAAAATACTTCTGGAAGAATTGGGCTGAGCAGGATAAACGGTGACAGTATACTCTATTGGAATAATAGTATACTGTCACCGTTTATCCAACCTGCGCGCGGGACGAACGGTTGAGTCTTCCGAATCCCTGCGACGACGAAGGTGATACGATCAGCCTGTCGCCCAGCACCGCATGTCAATGACAGTGTCGGGCAAGATCCGTGAAACGATATTCTTGGCAAAGTCTGCGGAAAGCGTCCAACGCATCGGGATCATGTCCCAAATCGATTGCTCTACGATACGCCGAAATGGCCTCGCCGATATTGCCTTCAACTTGTGAAATCGCACCATACACCTTCCACGCTTGCGGACTGCTACTGTCGATATCCTTCGCTTTTCGAATATGTTTATTTGCGGTAGCCAGATCCTGCCTCTCGAACGCATTGATGGCTAGGTTGAGGTGTGCGGATGCATTCCGAGGATCGATGTCGATCGCCTTGAAATACATTTCACGGGCCTCCGCGTGCAGACCCTCCTCGGAGAATGTGTTCCCGAGCCCCACGTAAGCATCACTGTAGTGAGGATCGCGATCAATGGCCATCTTGAAGTACCTTGCCGACTCTTCCAATTCTCGCGCCTTGCGCGCAATTACCCCCAGTTCGTACGGAACCCTAGGATCGAGCGGCGAACTCGCAAGGAGCGTCTCAAAAAGGTCCCGAGCTTGATCGAGCCTGCCGAGCTGACTCCAGCAGAGCGCTCTGAGGAAGGACACCTCCAGATTGACCCGATCTCCAATCTCTTGGAGGAGATCTAGCATGTCCGCACACTTACTCTGCCTGAAAAGGCCGATCGCCTTGTTTAGAAGTGCCGGATTTCTAACGTCATCGTTCTTGGGTATCTGCGGAGGTAACAAGAACCCGATCAATAGCACGCCGACGGAGGCTGCAAGACCGAGAAACCGTCCCAAGCAGCGCCCAATGAATGCGGTCGCGGGAGCGCGAATGGCTGCCGATGCCCACGCGATTAGGGCATCGGTCCCCACTCCCGCGAGGACACCTAGCCATGGCACAAGCCAGACTCGAAATCGGGTGCTGACGAAGAAGACTAGTATGCTCAAGGCCAATGATCCGGCGCACATTTTAGCCAGCCCAGGAACTGTGCTGGACAAGACGCCAACCAGAGCCAAGGCACATAGGAGCGCGAATGGGATCAATTGATCGCCAGCCTTCTGCGGGCCAAGCGCACGAACCCTTTCCCAGTCGATATGTTCCGAGGCTTCCTCATTGGCAACAAGAAACCGGACCTTTCTCACTTGTAATGTGAGGAAGCGGAGCGGCATTTTGCGCATGAATTCGACAACTTTCCCTGTCCAGAAAGCGGATTGCACACCCGGACTTACGGGAGACCCCGATTCTCTTTCCACGATGACCTGTGAAGTTCTTGCAAGGTCCAGCGGTCCCCCGAAAAAGTGTTGCGGCAATGTGAACAGCCCCGTTGCCTCCGGATTGTTGCCAAAATATAGATTCAGCCCAGAGTGTGACGATAATGGAATCAATTCCCCATGCACGGCAAAATTCCGGACAGTGAAAGGGAGAATAAACAGCCAGAGCCCCGCCGCAAACGACAGTGCCCTCCCCCACCGAGATCTCCTTACGGTTACGAGGTGAAAGACAACAAGAATGGTTCCGACCAAGAGCCAGTGGGGCCGAAACAGACAGGCAAGAGAAATTGAGGCCCCGTGCAAGAAGTACCACAATCTGCTCGCTTTCCTGTGAAGCATGACTATTGTGAACAAGATGGCAGCGGAGAGGGGTGATGCAAGTGCTTCACCCAAGTAGAAGTTCTCGTGGCTCATGAGTAGGGGAGAAACCGAGAGTATGATCCCTGTTATCAGCCCCGCCCGGTTACCGCCAAGGGACGCCACCAAGGATGCGATCACGGCCGCTCCACTGGCCCCAAGAACTATCTGGACATGCCTCAGAGATCCTAGGAAGTCGTCGCCAAAAGCGTACAAGACGCTTAGCAGGTAGGGGTATCCAGGCGTGAAGTATATCGCGGTATCTTTGAGAAGGACGTCTCCCGCCGAGATGCGCTTGGCTATTGCGAAATAGGCGGCTGCATCAGGCATGCCGGCGAGATCTATCGAAGCAAGCGCAATCGAGGCCCAAACACGAAACGAAAGGGCCAAGCAGAATACAACCAGAGGCAGCAATATTCTCTGCGAGCGGAAGTGAGACACGCAGTTCACTCTGTCGATGGATTTGCGACCCGAACGACTAGGCGCGTATGGGGATCGCGCTCCCATCAATCTTCATGCCAGCAAGCCACTCCACTCATTTGCACACACAGGGCGATTTCTTATGTCCAACGCCCCCCAAGACCGCGCAAGACGTTACTTGAACAGGCATGTCAGGCGGTAAATATCACTGTCCGAAGGGCCGGCAGGGGGGTCATCCCAGTGGGTAAACACGACGCCGAGGGCATCGCCGGAGATGTCAGGATCCGCGTCATGGAATTCTGTTGACACCAAGAGCAAGCTGCCATCCGTACGCGCGACACACAAGCGGTCGCCGGCCCCGCAGGCGAAGATCGCGTTGCTCCCGTCAAGACTCAATCTTATGTGGAAACCAGTATCATTTCCGGAAATGTGAGTCAGTCCTGTGCCATCAGCTTTGACAACGTATCCGCCCCCAACATTCGCACCGTTCCGTGTGAAGGCAATCAGCAAACCGTCACCCGAGATGTCAGACACCAGATCCACCTCAGGGAAACCCAACCCTCCTCTGTCCGTGAGTTGAGTCGGGCTACCTCCACTGGACGAAACGACATACACGTCCCCTCCCGAATCAAAGGCAACAAACCTTCCGTCATCGGAAATGACCGGTCTGCGCGCATCAGCCAACTGTGAAGTCAGTTGAGTCTCGCCGGCACCCTCTCGGAAGAGGAACACCTGCCACATCCCCATCCGCGAGGAAGAGTAAACGATCCTAGACCCGTCTCCCGCGATAGATGGTGGATCCCAGTGCGAGCCGCTTCCATTCGGCGTAATCTGTACGAGGTTGGCCCCGTTTGAATCGATTGCAAACACATGGACCTCAGTTCCCACCTGTCCAAGAAAGGCCACTCGTCTCCCATCTCCAGAGATAGCGGGAGCAAACTCAGACAATGGTGTAGCTGCCAAGGCAACCTGGTTTGATCCGTCGAAATCCATGAGAAAAATGTCCTGTGATCCCTGCCGTGTTGACACGAATGCTATCTTGGCCCCGTCATTTGAAATGGATGCTGAACCATCTGACGCGGGATCAAACGTGAGCCTCGTTCTTCCCGTGCATCCATTGACCGACCAAGCACAAGTGGCAGGCGTGTGGTCGGTATTGCCCCCAGGGTCCATGGCTCGCACGCTGAACAAGTGGGTTCCGATTGAAAGGGAGATGAACGTTTGAGGGGAAAAACACAGATAGAACCCCGAGCCGTCCAGTTCACACTCGAAGCTCGACCCCAGTTCCGTCGACAGAAAGTTGAAACTCTGTGAGGGTTGGTCCGTCGAGCTTGTTGGACAATCAAGAATGCTCGTCTCCGGGGGAACGGTATCGACCGTCCACGTACACGTCGCGGGCGTCGTATCTACATTGCCAGCCGCATCAACCGCTTGAACCCTAAAGGCATGACTTCCGTCCGACAAAGAAGAAAATGTCTGTGGGGTCGTACACCCCGAATACCCGAGCCCATCCCATTCGCATCCGAAACCGGAATCGGGTTCCGTGGAAGCAAAGTCAAAAGTGGCGCTCGTCTGGTTCGTCACACTTGCAGGACATGCCGCGATGCTTGTCTCCGGGGGAACGGTATCGACCGTCCACGTGCACGTAGCTGGCGTCGGGTCGATGTTGCCTGCGCTGTCAACCGCACGGACTCGGAACACGTGCGAGCCATCGGAGAGACCGAAAAAGTTCTGTGGGGAAAAACAGGCAACAAATCCTCCGGAATCCAGTGCGCATCGAAATGAGGAGCCAATCTCCGTGGAAGAAAAGGCAAAGCTTGCACTCGTCTGGTTTGTGAGGAAAGGCGGGCATGCTGAGATGGTTGTCTCCGGAGGGGCCGTGTCCGGGCTGACCACGCTGACTGGAACAGGCAAGCTGGTCACCGAATCGGCCGATGCGGTGACGAACGTGGTTCCCGGTGACAACGCGGTGAGGACAGCCGTACCCTGCTGGACCGTGGCGACAGAGGGGTTGGTAGAGGAAAACGTGACCTGATCCGCGCATGGGAAGGTCTGGCCGAGGCTGTTGGTGCAGGCGACTCCGAGCTGGATCTGCTGGCCCACTTGGAGGCTGAACCCGGTCGGCGGCGCGAAAATCTGCACGGCCACAATCGTGGGCGGCGGAGGCGGCGGCGGGGCGATGATGACGTTGGCGCTACCCAAGTTCCAGAAGTAGTCAAAGCCAAAACCGCGTTCGTCGGCCGAGAGGATGTTCTCGATGAAGGCATCGACGACGGTTCCGGCGGGCAGATTGAAGTACACGAAGCGCTGAAATCCGTTGAGATCGAGGGGCACATAAAGGGTGCCATTTGCAATGGTATCTCCGAAAGGGATCGAGAGGAGTGCTGCGCTGAAATTCGTCACGCCATCCACACCTGGGACGGGGGTATTGTCGGCGAACACAAATCCGGGCTCACCGCCTAGTGATGGAATGAGGAACACTGTTGCCGGTCCCGGTACTATGGGAGGCCCGAGGACATAGGGGACGCCAGACAAGGATAGCGGTGTCAAGGAAGATACATATCCGCCAGTAGCGACATCGAAATCGAGAAATCCCGGAAACGTGAATCCGGCGACCCCGGAGATCGGCGAGCTTGTGACCGTCACTTGCACGAAATCGCTCGTGGCACCCTCTACGGAACCGGAAACCAACGCCACCCCAGGGGTGAGGGCTTGAAGCGTGGCCGTCCCGTTTGCAACCGCCACTTGGGCCACGGCGGGATCGGTCGTCACCCAGTCGACCCGACCCGTGCAGTCGGCTGAACTCGCATCGGAGAGGCTGCACCCCGCTTCCAGGCTGAGAGACCCCCCTACCGTCAGAGTGACGGCCGGGTCGGCGCCCGAAATGTGAACGCCAGTGATAAACGGGGTCGAGGCGACCACGTAGAATTCAAAGGAGTTGCTGATGACGTCACTCAAAGAAGCATGGATGGAAACCGTTCCAAAGCTCGATGCATGAAACACCCCACCGCCGAGGGAAGCGGCAACGGTGGTGTTCTCCGATTGCCACTGCACGCGGCTCGTGCAATCCGTCGAGTCGCCAAACGCAAAATTGCAGAACGCCGCAAATCGGATGTCCTCTCCCGGACGCAGGACAACGCTGGACAAGGGATCGACAAGCTGAACTTCGATCGAGACGAGACCGCCCTCGCCCGAATCGGCCAGCAAGCCGTTCAATTGGGCCTCCAACTGATTCCGCAGCCCCGGATCGGTCACGAGTCTATCCAAGGCGGGCAGCAGGTCCCGAATAATTTCCCGTTGAAAGCCGGGAAGATTACCGGCCTCGATTCTCCTGCGAAGAACCGTGATCTTCCCCCGAAGACCCGTCCGCCCGCCGGGCGCGAACGCGGCATCGGGCGCTCCGTCCACGAGGGTGATCAACTCGTCCACCCCCTCCTCCAGAAAATCCATGCCGGCCTGATCCTGCTCTTTCTTCATCTCCTCGAGATCCAAAACAAGTTGGACTATCCCTTGGATGGTGTTTGTCCAACGGTCGGATGTTTCCTGATCAATAAGGCCCGCGCTGAGAGACTCCCCGATGAAATCGACCAATCCGCGCAGGAGCGACACCGATTCGTCCAGGAAAGCCAACCCCGCCGCCAGATCGCCCTCCGAATTGGCGAGAATCGCGTCGTTCACAAGATTGATGCAGTTGATGATGTCCTCCACGATCCGATCGATCGGTGGAGGGACTTGACCGTGGTACCGCTTGCCTATCTCGCGGACAAGAACGGGGAGCCGGTCGGTAATGATGCGCTGATAGTCGGCCGGGAGCGGCAAGGGCTGGCTCTCGATGTCACCGATCACTGTCCGCGGATGGACAAACGGCGGTGGAGGCGACGGTGGCGGGGAGCCCGCCGGAGCGGTCACTACGCCGCCTCCCCCGCCCGGTGGAACCGGTTGGAACGGAGGCTGGGGAAGATACGGATTCAGGGCCTCGATCCGGGGCCTGGGATTGCCCCCACGCTGGATGATGGTAACGATCTCTTCGATGGGTGGCAGCAGTTCCGGGGGAATGGGCGGCGAGTAGGTGAAAACGTCGGGAGGGGGACTCGGAACGATCTCAATCGGCACGGGCTGGACGACGATTCGCTCCAAGGGCTGCCGGGGCGCTGCTGTCCGGATTTCAATGGGGGTCGTTCCGATCACGGGGGGCACGGGCCTGCCAGGGAACGGAGGAACAAACCCGGATCCCGGCTGGATTCCGATGACCACGCCTCCCTCGGAAGGTCCACCTGGCTCGAAAATCAGATCGCCCGGTTCCGCTTCCGCCCCGAACTGCGGAGTGGTGCGAGTGCCGACCCTCACGACGGTTCGCGTTCCCGGCCTGCGATTCCTGACGGGGATGGGATGAATTCTCTTGCGAGGGGTGGGGACGAAGATGCGCGTGAGCATGCTGAAGCAGTCGGCCTTCACATTGTTCGTCTCATCGCACTCCGCCACTTGATCGAGGGAATCCACGGTGACGCGATAGTGAATCAGAGTGGGGAGCGTCGGGATGCTTTGGCGGGATACGAGGGCCGATTGCCCGGGCGCGAGGCAGCCGGTGTACATCTTGGTCCCCAGTTCGACGTAATCCTTGAAGAAGCCCTCGGCGGCCACTTCAAACTTCACACGGAAATCACAAGCCGGTGCGAACCCCTTGTTCCGGATCTGGGCAAAAACCTCCACGCGCTGGCCGGGCCGGGGATTGAGCGGGCGCTGGTCGAATCGAAGGATTTGAAGGTCCGGCAGGCCCGTGCACTGGGCGGGCGGAGGTGGAAGGCCCGGCGGCCCGTCGAACACCGATTCCGTCTCGACGAGGTTGCCCCCGAGATCCTGCACCGAGGCTTGAAGAACGTTTCGGCCGGAGGTCAGAGGAACGAGCGACGACGTGGCCCCACCTCGCGTGGCCACGAAGCGATCGGAAATATCCTCGCCGTTGAGATCGACCGATAGAGTTTCCGGATCGACGCCGGACACGGGCTCCTCGAAATCAAGCTCTACGGATAGCGCGCTGTCCGTCTGGATCGAACCCGGCGCCGGAGCGGCAACCATCCGCGGTGGGGTCACGTCCAGGGTGACGCTCCCTGGCTCCGTCGATACCACATCAATGAGCTTGACCTCCACGCGAAGGTCCTTCGAAGAACCGGCCAGAGTGCGCTTGAGAGTCTCCACCAAGGACTGCTGCTCGGCGGACAGGTGTGCAGCCCCTCCAATCCGAACCTCGGGCCTGGGACCGCCTCTCACTTTGATCTTCAGCTTCGAATGGGGGGTTCCGGGGGACACAATCAAGGCATCGCGAAGATGATCAAGTGCGGTTCTTTGGACGGGTGAGAGGGCGACCCCTCCCTGCTTCTCACGGGAAAGCGCGGCGAAAGGTTTATACGAATAGACCGCATCCGGCACGGCCTGACCGGATTCATTGAGTCCGTTCCAAAGCATGGCGAGGGAAACGGAAAGCTGTCCCCGATCGTTCCGGCGTCCGCGATGGACCCTGGCTTGGACCTCGCTTGAATCATCGATCAACCGGACGGGCAAACCGAACGGATCTCCGATCTGCGCGACTCCCACAACCACAAAACGCGTGGAGGTCTTTCCGCCGCTCTCGCCGGGATCGTCGTCATCGTCGTCTCCCCCTCGCTTGTCGACTTGGATCGCTTCTTGGGAAACCTGCACGAGGGCCAGGATGCCGGCTTCATCTTTCACGCCATCCCGGTTGGGAGAAAACGGATTGGGTTCGGCCTGCACGGAAAGGATCTTCAGCTTCCCGTCGCCCTTGTGACGGTCACCTTCGTGATCTCGCCCGGCCGCTCCGCGAGTCGACAGGGAGCTTTCCGAAACGATGCCACGAGACTCAACTGGATCTTGAGCCGGATTCCCCCCCCCCCCCCGCGCATGAGAAACACAAAGTATCGCAACGAGTCTTTTCACCGCACACCCCCTCTGGAACGCATACGCCACATCCTCATTTTGGGGTCCTTACCGCACCCTCCGATCACTTCCGCACACGTATCGCGCCTGGATGCACATGTCAAGCATGATCGTCCTCGAGTTTACTGATTCTCCCTCGTGCCCAACGGGGCGTGAGCATTCGGTCTGCGACCGTCTCATTGAGGCTAAACCTCGATAGCGGCTATCGAGGTTTAGCCTCGGGACCTGAGCCACTCTGCCTGCGACTGGCTGGATGCCACCAAGCTGGGCCGATGGCATCACCCCAGGTTGAACTTCGCGAGCCTGGATCTCAACTTGGACCGCGTGAGGCCGAGGAGCTTCGCGGCCTCGCTCTGATTGCCGCCGCTCATTTCCAAGGCGCGCTCGATCATCTGCTTTTCGACCGTGTCAATCGGCACGCCCCGTGAAATCCAATCGCCGACGTCCATCGCTCCACCCGCCTTTTCACCGGATGCGTCCCCAAGTCGCAGTTCCGCCTCCGTGAGGTACTCGCCGGAACAGAGGATCACCGCGCGCTCGATGACGTTCTCCAGTTCGCGAACATTCCCCGGCCAGGAGTAGGCCTCCAATCGGCGCCGCGCACCATCCGTCAGGCCGCGAATCTTTCTTCCCACCACTCCGGCATGGTGCTTCAGGAACAAATCCGCCAGAAGGCCGACGTCGCCTTTCCGCTCGCGCAATGGCGGGAGATGAACGGGAAACACGCTCAGTAGTCATACGCCCCCTCACGAACGGCCTCAACGGCCGACTCCACCGTACCGAACGCCGTCAGCACGATCACCGGCACGCCCCCACCCTTCTCTCGCACCGCCTTGAGCACCCCCAATCCATCCCCATCTCCCAGTTTCAAATCGGTCAGGATCACATCGGCTGCCTCCAACTTGCCGAGCGCCTCGGAAACAGAACCCGTAGGAATCGCCTCATACTTCCGGCTCCGCAGCAGCACGCAAAGCACGTCCCTCAGCCCGGTTTCATCCTCAACCACGAGCACCGTCCCCCGGCTCATGCCTCCTCCGGTAGTACGATCTTGAACGCGGCCCCGCCGCCCTCCCTCTCCCCCACGTCCAATGTTCCTCCGTGAACGTCCACAATCTGCTTCACCACCGAGAGGCCCAACCCCGATCCCTTGGCTTTCGTCGTGAAGAACGGCTCGAGGATCTTTCGGCGAAGTTCAATCGACACGCCCGGACCATTGTCATTCACCTCCAGCGCAACAGCGGATGGCCCGACGGGCATTACCTTGATCCACACCCGGCCGCCCACGGCGACGGCTTGCCTCGCGTTCTGGACGAGATTCAGCAGCGCCTCGAATAATTGATCGGCATCGGCTCTCACGCGGTGGGGACGGCCGCCGGTTTCACAATCAAGCTTCACGCCACTGGGAGCGAACTCCATCCGCACCTGATTCTCGACACGGCGGACGATCTCCCCCAAGTCAACCTCTCTCAGATTCGGCTCCCGCGGCCTCGCGAAGCGAAGGTAGTCGACGACCAGGCGATCCAATCGGTCCACCTCGCCTCGGATGGTATCGCTCATGCGGGTCCGATCCGGAGCGGACAGGTCATCGCGCCCCAAGAGACCCGCCGCTCCCCGAATAGCGCCGAGCGGGTTCTTGATCTCATGAGCCACAACCGCGGAGAAATGCCCCAGTGCCGCCCAGCGCTCCTTCTCCTGCATCCGCAGTTCTATTTCTCTTTCCCGGATTTTCCCCGCCAGGGAGCCGCTCCCGTAGGAGACGAGCAGCATGAACGCCAGGAGGGACACAGGGATAAACACTACGTAAGGCAACTGGAGGTAAAGGCCCGGATCCTCCCGGTGGGAGAAAAGCGGCACGTGCGGGAGCGCACCCTCATATTCCAGAAGTCCCATGGCCAGCAGGAGCAAGCCCGCCAGAACGCTCATCAACACACTTGTCTTGAAGTCCACGTGAACGCTCGATCCCACGGCCAGGATGGCGAAAAGCGGCAGGAACGGGCTCTGCACCCCACTCGTCCAGTGAATCGCCACGATAAGGAGGAACACGTTCAGCACAATGCCAAGTAGAACGATCCCGCCGACATGGGTGGACCTCCGATAGAGGCGTCTACCGACCAGATTCGCGGGGAGCAGAACGGCGCCCAAAACAAGAAACGCGAGGCCGGTTCGGATGCTGAAGAATCCCAAGAGCCGCATCAGGGGATACAGAACCCCAATGCCTACGGCCGTCACTTCACCGTAGCGCAGGCCCCAGATAAAGCGCTCGCGGGTCATGAACCCCGCTACCTCGCCGGGGCCTGCCTGCCCGACGGGCGCCGCGCGCTGGCGCGTATCTACCACTTCTTCGGCTCGGTTCCCCCTCGCTTCTGGGCGGCGAGCGCCATGGCGAAGAGGAGATCCGAGAGCCGATTCAGATACCGGATGGCCAGAGCCGGCACAGGTTCTTTGCGGGACAACTCCACCACGCGTCGCTCCGCGCGTCGGCACACCGTTCTGGCCACGTGCAGTGCGGCCGATTCCGGCGTACCCCCCGGCAGCACGAAGCTCTTGAGAGGTCCAACTTCCGCCATGCAGCGATCAATCGATCCTTCAAACCGTCCGATCCGGTCCGGCGGGATCGCCGTCTTCTCTTTCACTCGATGCTTCCCGTACGCGGGGTCGGCGAGCTGTGCCTGGATCGCGAAGAGGTCGTTCTGCACATCGCTAAGATCCGCCCTCAACTCAGCGTCGGCGAGCTGCGTCAGCATCCAGCCGAGTACAGAATTCAATTCGTCCACCTCCCCGTAAGCTTCCACGCGCAGCGAGTATTTCTTCACCCGCTTCCCGCCCATGAGCGACGTTTCGCCTTCATCCCCTTTCCGCGTGTAAATCTTCACTTTTCCTCCCGCCTCACGCCCAGCCTAGCATCCCGGCGCGTGATGAATACCGCTCTTTCTCCTCACCACCTCCTGAAGCTCCTCCGCCAGGGCAAGCGTCCGCTCGGCTGCCGCCCGGGCCGCACTCTGAGCTTCCTCAGCCTCAGCGTATCGCTCCAGCATCGAACGGCCCAACTGCTGATGGTAAGTTTCGTCAGGCTGAATGATCTCTTCGTACAGCTTCGCGGTCTCCGCATCCCCCTGACTCCGGCAGAGTTCGATGAACTGTCCGTTCTTGATGATCGCGATGGCTTCGCGCGTGAACTGCCCGGCGGCGACACGTTCCACCGTCGTCTTGAGTCCCGCGAGAAACGTGAACAGCGGGCTGTAGCCCTTCTCCAAGGGATTGAACCCATCGAGCGCATCTCCAAGCTCGATTAGGCGTTTCTCGATCAATCGATAATGCCGGCTCTCATCGCCCACCTGCCGGCCGAAGCCCATCTTCGCGTCGATTTCCGGGGTGGTCGACATCCAGAGCGCCGCAATCTCCGCAGCCTCGATTTCGTTTTTGAGCGCCATTCTGAGCATCGGAACGATTTGGAACGCAGGGTCTTGGAGGGGAATCGGCAGAGGCGATTTCAATTGGGCGAGGGATTTCTCATTTTCTTCGGAAAGCGACTGAACAAACCTACGGGAATCCATTCAACGGTGGTAGCAAAATTGGGCTACCTTGACAACAACCGCTGATAGGCTATGGTGAAGGAACCTGATCGCGGGGTGGAGCAGCTCGGTAGCTCGCGAGGCTCATAACCTCGAGGTCGGTGGTTCAAATCCACCCCCCGCTACCCGCCGCGCGGGGAGCGGGATCCGCACGCAGGAGGGGAGTCCGACCTCATTGGAATTGCGCGGATCAGGGTCGCCCGGCCAACCCGGCCCATTCGCATCATCCCATCATGAGATGTGATTCATGCCTCCCATGTACGGACGGAGCGCCTCCGGCACGACGACCGTTCCGTCCGATTGCTGATGGTTTTCCAACACGGCCACAAGAGTTCGCCCCACGGCCAGGCCGGAGCCGTTCAGCGTATGCACAAAATCCAGTTTCTTGTCCTTGGAGCGGCGGTATCGGATGTTCGCCCGCCTCGCCTGGAACGCCTCGCAATTGCTGCACGACGAAATTTCCTTATATCCCCCCTCGCCGGGCAGCCACACCTCCAAATCATAGGTCCTTGCCGCTGAAAACCCCAGATCGCCCGCGCACAGTTCCATGACTCGATAGGGCAACCCCAGTTTCTGAAGTATGCTTTCCGCATCGGTCGTCAGACTCTCAAGCTCCGAATACGACTGCTCGGGTGTCGCAAATTTGACGATCTCGATCTTGTTGAACTGGTGCTGGCGGATGATCCCCTTCACGTCTTTCCCATGAGAGCCGGCCTCTTTTCGGAAGCAGGGCGTGTACGCCGCATACTTCAGCGGGAGTCGCTCCTCCTCCAGAATCTCGTCGCGGTGGAGATTCGTCAGAGGCACCTCCGCCGTGGGGACCAGGTAGTGATCCCACCCCTCCACCTTGAACATGTCCTCCGCGAATTTCGGGAGTTGTCCGGTGCCGACCATGATCTCGCGTCCCACGAGCGAGGGCGGCAGAATTTCCTCGTAGCCGTTTTCCCTCGTTTGAGTATCGAGCATGAAATTGATCAACGCACGTTCCATCCGGGCCGCGGCGCCTCGGTAGACCACGAACCGGCTGCCGGAAAGTTTCGCGGCGCGCTCGAAATCAAGAATGCCCAGCGTTTCGCCGATGTCCCAATGCGCGCGCGGCTTGAAGTTGAACGAGGGTTTTGCTCCCGATTCACGCACCAGCCGGTTGTCCTGAGCCGTCTTCCCATCGGGCACGCCGTCACTGGGAAGATTGGGAATCAGCAGCAGCCAATCGCGAAGCGCGGCCTCAGCCAGCACCACCTCCTTCTCGATCGCCGCGATCTCCTCCCCCAGCTTCCGCACTTCGGCCTTCTTTTCCTCGATTCCCTCGCCCTTCCCGCGCGCTTTCCCAATTTGCTCCGACATGGTCTTCCGCCGGTTGCGCATCGCATCGGCCTTCGGCACCAGTTCGCGCCGTTTCTGATAAAGCTCCTGAAACCTCCCCCAATCGCACTCCCCCCCCCGACGCGCCATCCGCGCCTTCACGGCCTCCAGGTTTTCGAAAATGAACCGAGCATCGAGCATGATCGCGGGCATTATAATTCAGAACTGCGTTGATTGTGACTGGATTCCACCCTACAATCCGCTCCCATGTACCTACGGAGGGGGAGCATCGAAAGGGCTCTCGCGGTCTTCACGGCATGGGCAGTTGCCGGATGCGATGCTTTCCGAACTCCGGCGCCCGTCGGCCCGATCCTCCTCTCCCGGTCGGAACCCGCGTCGCTCGACCTCCTGCTGGCGGACTCGACCTTGCCCGTGCAAGTCGACGCCACCCATCTCTCGCCGGGGGACTACTTCGGTTCAATCACCATCACGGAACCATCGTCGGATTCCAATCCGGTCTCCGTTCGCCTCCATGCACGAGTCCGCTCGCCCTCAGCGGAAGAACCACCCAACATGGATACAGCGACGGGAACGGATTCCGTTTCCTCCGACTCCGTCCGCAAGGATGGCTCGGGGAAAACCGAGGAACCGTCGTGGGTCGTTCCTCCTCCCACCGAAGTCGAGCCCGGAGTCGAGTACGCCGTCGAATACACCCGCCCGCGGTCCGCGGAAGGAGATCTCCTGTACAGTTCGTTTCGTGTCTCCTCCGATCCAGACGGATCCGGATACGTTTCCCATAGTTCGGACACATCGATCGACCCTGCCGACCAAACGAAAGCCAAGGCAACCATTACGTTCACCTCATGTTCATCGGGTCCGGTGTATGTTTTCTTCGAGTGGTTCGAAGGAGGAACGTGGCGCCTCTCCCAAACCTCAATCACCATCAACCTCCTCCGTCCGACGGCGCCCACACCGGCACTCGATTTCGACTCCAGCAACCTATTTCGAACGACTCCCACCGTATCACGCCAGCGGATAGGCCAACTCTACGTGTCGTCTATCTGCGGCCTCCCGATGGCCTGGAGAGCATCCTCAAGCGAACGCTGGCTTGAGATTGCTCCGTCTGCCGGCAACATCCGTGAAGGGGATTCGGGGCGGAACCGCATGGAACTGTGGACCACCAAACTTCTCATGCCCGGAAGCTACGCGAGCACGGTGACGGTCACCGCCGATGAATCGGGCCGACATGACTCGCAAAGTGAATACCTCGTGGTCGCCCCCGTGCGCCTCGAATGGTTGGACGCCGCACCCGCAAGTGTGCAATCCGGGGAGGAGATCCTCCTGAGACTCCGACCCCTGAGCGGATATGCACCTCAGAGCATCTGGATCGAACCGATCAACCTGGGTGGCCCGAGATGGTCCACCGACCCGGGCACGATCCCGGCGCTTCCGTTGCCCGATGGAACCTTCGTAGCGCCCCTTCGACTGGTTGCCTGTAGCGAATCCCGCTATCGCATCTCCGCATGGGGAGGTTATTCCCAATACTCCACCTCCGCGGATCAGGACGGCGCCAGCCCTCCCGTCGAAATCCAGGTGACTCCGTTGGGTCGCACGGTCTTGATCGTTAAGCCGACCGTGCTGATAGTTGAGGTTGCAGCCGGGATGAAATCCAGGAGCCAGGAGATTCGGCTGGATTTCCCCTGTCAGAACAGCGGAGAACGCCTGAAAATTTCCCCGAGCCATTCGTGGATCCTCTTGGCCCCTCCCGAGTAGAAAGGAGATTCCCATGCGTCTTGATGACCACACACGGATTGTCCTGGCGACCATCCTTGGCCTTGCCGTGGCGCACGCTTCGCCCGAATCGGCCACGGCCACCCCTGCCCGCTCCCAATCCCTTCTTCAAAACCGCGGGATGGCGGATGACACCGACCTCTTCATCTTCCCGGCATCCATTTTCCTGTTCGACAACGCCGTCTACGCGGACTTGGGGGTGAATTCGTTCAACGGCGCGGGGGGTGTCCTCTTCCATCGGCACCGGGGCGCGGGACTGTTTGTCAATCGCCACAACGTGGGGCGTACCTCCCTGGGTTCGACCGACGATCTTACCCAGACCCAACTGTCCCTCTCGGAATCCACCCAGACGCCCTCGATTCGGACGACCACACAATCGGACCTCCCTCCGTCGCCGGACAAAGTTCTCGACCTGATGCTCGCCAAGCCGCTTCGGGGGCCGGGCCGGTGGATGGGCCTTGGTCTCTCGATGAGCCACAAATCCGATGACCGCGGCGCGGCGGCCGCCACCCTGACCGACGATACCGGCCTTCCGATCACCGTTACCCGATCCCAAAAGGCCCGCTCCACACTCTTCGCAATCATGCCGGGCTACACGCGAATCACGGACTCCGACCGCATGGAAGTCTCTCTGAACGCCACGCTCTCGCTGTTCAGGATCGAGAACAGACTCGCGCAGGAAATCCCCCCGGATGTCAATGTCATTCCCCTCGGAAAGTCAGAGGGCACCGCGCTCAATCAGGCCGGTCCTCCTTCGGTGGGCGGCGCGTTCCGTTGGCAAACCAATCGAAATCCGGCTGCAACCGACTGGGTCTTCTACACCTCGCTGGACAGGAGGGACTATGACTCGGTTAGCCCCATCAATGAGACAAGCACCGAGGCCGATCAATACCAATTCTCCGTCCAGACCGGACCGCGTTGGCAGCCCGTCGAAAACGTCACGCTTACACTCCTGGGTGAAGCGGGATTCGACCAACTGGCCGTGGCGCCGAATCCCGGACCCAGCCGGCGCGTCACCACATACATCTTTCCGGCGGTCCACGGTGCGGCCGAGGCCCGGATCTCCAAGCACATTTCCGTACGGGGAGCGGTGGTCAACGGCTTCGAGTGGACTCGTTCACGACTACCGGGGACTCAACCCGAATCGCCTCGTCGGACGCTGAGCGAAACGGAGACCCGCTTCAATTGGGCCGTGGGCCTTTCCGGGCACCACAAGGCCTTCGACCTCGACGCCTCCGTTCGGTCAGCCCTTCTCACCAACGGCCCCGCCTTCATCGGCGGCGAAACGTCCCAATCGGGCGGCCCCGGACTATTCTCCCTCCTCTCCCTGACCTACCGATTCGGGGAGCCGGCCCAGACCAGCACGAACGACCCTCCACCCCCCTCATCAGACTCCGCCCCAAGTCCCTCACCCTGAAATTCCAACTCTCGGTACGCCGACTTTTTTTGTGATAGGATTCCCGAAACCTGGCGCGGTAGCCAAGTGGTAAGGCGGCAGTCTGCAAAACTGCTATACATCGGTTCAATTCCGATCCGCGCCTCCAGCCATGGACGGTGCGGTACCCCGCCCTGAAGGCCGACCACGACGGGAGGCGAAGGGAGGCGGGGTGCGTGCGTAGATCGCGCCGGCCACCTAGGCGACCTTCCGCGGTCGCCCATCCAGAATTCCCGATCCGCTCTGCACCCGGCCCACTCCTTGCCCCTTGATTTCATGGCTCGTCCGTGGTCCCCTTGAACGGCGATGAGCACACCCGACAATCTGGCGCTCCGTTGGAAGGGACCTCTTGACGTCCTCTTCCTCCGACTCCTTCCCGCGAAGCCCATTGCGTTCATTCGTCGATCGGGAACGGTCTTCATCGGCTTCCAAGCAGCGGACCGATTCACACACACCTCCACCGCAGACACCACCCACCCATTCGACCGCCTCGAAGCCTGGGTCAACTCCCACTCGGTGCAGGACTCGGGACCCCAACTTTCGGTCGGATACATCAGCTACGACACCAAGAACTTCCTCGCGGATTTCAGCCGTCGCCGCGGCTACGCGCCCCTTTACCCCGAGATAACCTTTCTCCATTTCACCGAAGGCCTCTTTCTCGATACCGAAAAACAGGTCATGTATCTCCGCATCCCGTCCGAATCCAAACGCGATGAGATCGCCGCTCTCCTCCTCGCAACCGAAAATCCCCGCTCGGCCATTCCCTCCTCACCGACCGACGTCCGTTTCACCGCCTTCCCTGCCTACAGCGAAAAAATCCGCCGCATACAGCACTACCTCCGCGAGGGCGATTCCTACGAGGTGAACCATACGGAGCGCTTCACGTTCAAGTATCGGGGCGCCGCGGGGCCACTCTTCGCGCGACTCCTCGCCGAATCCGACGCCCTCCGCGCCACGTGGATCCGCGATGACTCGCTGACGATCCTTTCCGCCACCCTCGAGGATTTTGTGGCCGTCCGAGGTGAGAAAATCGAGAGCAAGCCCATGAAGGGAACCCGCGCCTCCGCGGGCCATAAACAACTTGACGACGCCCTCATCGAGGAACTTCGAAACAGTCGAAAGGATCGCGCGGAGCACGTCATGATCGTCGACGTCGTCCGGAATGACCTGGGACGCGTCTGCCGGCCGGGAACGGTGGCCGTTACCCGCCCCTTCGAAGTGATCTCCTACCCCACCGTGCATCACATGGTTTCGACGATCGAAGGGCAACTCCGAACGGACACGCGCATGGCCGACATCCTTCGAGCCGTCTTCCCCGCGGCCTCCGTCACCGGCGCCCCCAAAATTCGCGCCACCGAAATCATCGACGAACTGGAGGAAACGCCGCGCGGCATCTACACCGGCGCGATCGGACTGATCGGCGGGCCGCAGGACTACGACCTCTCCATGGGCATCCGCACCCTCACCCTCCGCGGGGAAGATGCCGTTTACGGAACCGGCGGCGGCATCGTCATCGATTCGGACCCCCGCGCCGAGTATGAGGAATGTTCGGCGAAGACCGAGGTCCTCCTCCGAGCCCTTTTCGGCGGATCTCCCGCCGCCCCCGATGAAGAAAACATCCATCTGCTGGGTCAACGGCCGCTATCTCGCCCAGCCTGAAGCCCGCGTCTCTCCGTTCGACTCCGGATTCCTGTATGGCGACGGAGTGTACGACACCCTGCGCGCCTACCGCGGCCGGATCTTCAAATTGGAGCAACATCTCGGGCGCCTCCGGGAGAACCTTCGCTTCGTGGACATTCCCTTCTCCAAGTTCGATCTGCTCCAACGAGTGTTCACGAAACTCATCGTCATGAACCACAGCCCGGACGCGGTTCTCCGGGCCCAAATAACGCGCGGCGTCCAGCGGGAATTTCCGCCATACCCCCGTTTCGATTCGCCTACGGTTCTTGTATCCCTTCGCCCCGTTCCGCGCTATGACCCCACCCACTACACGCGCGGTGTCGTCGTGACCCTGCTGGAGGCGCCGTTCGTTTTCGCCGGGCCGAAACCCAAATCGACCAACTTCCAGGCCAATCTACTCGCCCGCCTCCGCGCCGCTCGCGAAAAGGCGTTCGAAGCCGTTTTCATCTCCGGGAACCGAGTTCTCGAGGGGAGCATGTCGAACATCTTCTTCGTTCGCCGCGGACGACTCTTCACCCCGCGGCTTGACGGCATCCTGCCCGGAATCACTCGATCCACGGTTCTCGGCCTGGCGCGGCAACTCCAAATCCCCGCGCACGAATCCGTGTGCACCGTCTCTCAACTCATGAAGGCCGATGAAGCCTTCCTCACCAGTACCACGCTGGAAGTCATGCCGATTTGCAAACTGCGGCGGCGTCGCCGCGCTCGCGCCTACGCCCGCCATCCCGTTGCGGATGCGTTGCGCGCTGCCTACCGGAAACGCGTGGAAGCCGACTGCTCTTCCCTGACCCCTGAACCCTGACCCCCCTCCTCAGCCCTCTGGGTATAATAGGTGACAGTATCCTCTATTTGGCCTAATAATAGTATACTGTCACCGTTTATTCATGTGTACATCGAGTCCAACACCGACTGGTACTTCTTCGTCACTTCCTTCCGACGGACCTTCAGCGTCGGCGTCAGCATGTTGTTCTCCTGCGTGAAGTCCTCCTGAACCAGCTTGAACTTCTTCACCTGCTCCCAGCTTCCCAGCTTGGAGTTCACCCCGTTCACCGCCTCCTGAACCCGGGCGACGAGCTTGTCGTTCTTGACGGCGTCCCCCATTTGTACCGATTCGCCCAACCCGTTCGACTTCGCAAATACCTTGACTTCATCCGGATTCAAGGTAATCAGCGCCGTGCAGAATGGACGTCGGTCGCCATGAACCATCGCCTGACTGATGATCGGATCCTTCGCCTTCAGCAGATTTTCCACGTACTGCGGTGCGACGTATTTTCCACCCGCGGTCTTGATGAGATCCTTCTTCCGATCGGTGATTCGAAGGAATCCATCCGCATCGAACTCCCCGATGTCCCCGGTGGCGAACCAACCGTCGTCGAGAAACGCCTGTTTCGTCTCCTCCGCCAGTTTGTAATAGCCCTTCGCAATGTTCGGTCCCCGACCCAGGATCTCCCCGTCCTCCGCGATCCGGATTTCCACCCCGGGAATCGGCTTCCCCACGGTGCCGAACTTGAAATCTTCCACGCGGTTGATCGTCACCGCGGGACACGTCTCCGTCAGCCCGTAGCCTTCGATCACCAGAATCCCCGCGGCGTGGAAGAACTCCGCGATTTCACGCGAAAGCGGAGCACCACCCGAAATGCAAAACCGGATTCTCCCTCCCAGTTTCTCATGCAGCTTCGAAAACACCAGCTTGTGTGCCAGTTTCTTCTGGAGCCCCAGACTCAAAGGAATCGGCTCCTTCTTCTGAATCCTCCGGCTCACCTCCGTGCCCACGGCCACGGCCCAGTCGAAAATCTTCTTTTTCGCCGGAGAGGCCGCCGCGCCCGCAAGAACTTTCCCGTACACTTTCTCGTACACCCGGGGCACGCTCGCAAAGATGGTCGGGTGCGACTCCATCAGATTCTCGCCGACCTTGTCGATGTTTTCCGCATACCACGTCTCATAGCCAAGATGGATCCCGGCGTACTCTTCCGAACGCGCAAAGGAATGGGCCAGAGGCAGAAAGAGGAGATTGGAATCCCCCTCCCTGAAGTCACCGATGGTCCCGAGCATCCGCGCCATGCTGAGGTGATTGTCGTGGCTCTGCATGACGCCCTTCGGCACGCCGGTCGTCCCCGACGTGTAGACGATGGTCGCCAGATCGTCCGGCTTGATCGCGGAAATCCGCTTCTCCATCTCCCTCAAGTCGCCCTTCCGCCCGGCCTCGCACACCTCGCGGAGAGAAAGCACGCCTTTTCCCTTCTTGTCCTTCTCTTCCATCACGATGATGTGCTTCAACGTCTTGAGCTGGTCCCGCAGGGCCTGGATTTTCTCGACCTGCGCGGCATTTTCCGCAATCACGGCAACGGATTCCGAATCGTTGAAGATGTAAGCGGCCTGCTCCGGCGTGCTCGAAGGGTAGATCGGGATACTGATCCCGCCCGCGCTCATGATGGCCACGTCCGCCCATACCCACTCCGCGCGGCTCGCGCTGAAAATGGCCACGGCGTCTTTCGGTTGCGCGCCCAGGCCGATCAAACCCAACGCCAGGTCGTCCACAATTTGGCGGATCTCCTGCCATGTACGCGTGTCCCACTTCCCGTCCTTCTTCGAATGCTGGGCGGGCCTGGGACCCGACTTGTTCACCCGCTCGCGGAAAAGCGCGGGAATGGTTCTCGCTTTCATCTCTTCAGCCATGTGTCCTCCAATTGGTAGTAGCACTCATATCATGGTTCCCAGCGGCATACGACCTTCTCGCCGTTCCCGCGAAGACGGGAACCCAGACTGGACCATGGTCCATGCCGCGCCATCCTGGGCGCGGCGACATTGCATGGTCCCGTGGCATCCTGGACACGGGATACCTGCTTTCGCAGGAATCACGAAGCCCGTTGCTGAGGCCGGTATCGGCACAGCTAGGTCATCAATGTGGGCGATTCTACCCCGCTCTCCGCCATTTTCAACTTGACAATTCGTCCCATTTCTCTAATCTACGCCCACCAATGAGGTTTCAACCATCCACAAGAATCTTCCGCTTGGCGACCCCGGCCATCCTTGTTTGCGCGATTTCGCTATCGACGTGCGGCGGCTCCGCCGAAGAGAAAGCGCAATTGTGCCTGGACCAAGGCGACTGGGATTGCGTCATCACCGAATCCAATAACGTCCTGACCGGGCTGGGCGGAAGCGCCACCCCTCCTGCGGACACCGAGGGGTATGCCTCCTGGGTCAACGCCAAACTGAATCTTGCAACGGCCTTTCTGGGTCAGGCCGGGTTCGACATGAGAAAATTTCTGCACGCTGCCGTGGACATCCAGAAGTCCAAGGACCCCACGAAAGATGCCTTCGATATCATTAAGAAGAAGGTTTTCGGCGTCGACACATCAAAATCCGAGGATATCTGGGTTCCCCAGTTGAATACCCAAATCATCAAGGTGTTTGCCGCGCAGAAGCAACTGGAAGAGCTCCTGTATGACAAGGGGAGTTTCGATGGGCGTTCGGGAACCGCCGCCGTGGAAGTGGACGACTCCGGCCTTCCGAAGCTCTCCGATTACGATTGCGGCAAGGCCACAGCAACCTCCGGCACGAGCTCGACCACAAAGACCAGCACCACCACCTCCACAGCGGCCACCACGGGGACCACTGCCAAGAAGCAGACCGGCACTGGAACAACGACCACGGGCGCCACGACGGGTACCACCGCCACAACGACCAGCAGCTCCGGGGCCAAACTCTGCCGGTCGTTCCCGACCGGAACGACGGACCAAACTCGATATCTGATCGGCGACGGCGAATTCCTATTCGGCGCCGTTCTCCTTACGCGCACCATCATGCAGGCCTCGCTCATGGGGCTGGATACGGTGCTCTCCAGCTCAGACGTTTCCGCCGCCATTAAGAAGGCCGCTCTGTGTTTGCAATATGAAGCCTCTTACGCAGAGTTTGAACCCTTCGGAACGAGCAAACGTTACACCCTCCAAAATGCTTTGGCGGACATCACGGGGGCATTTTCCTACGTCATTAATAGCGATCCCGCTTTATCAGACTCTTCGATCAAAACAACCTTCGACAGCATCAAGACGTCGATTTCGGATACCAAATCAAAGGCCATCGATCCCGCGATTGAAAGCGCCTGCACACAAATCGACGGTATTGCCACGCAGGCCGAGACCCAGCTGAAAACTCTTACCAGCTCCGGCGCCTTGGCCGGCGCAACCGTCGCCTGCACGAAGGACACCGGCAATATCTCCTGTTCGGTCTCCGTCTCCCAGACCCTGCCCGCTCCCCTCAGCACCGCCGTCACCGTCAAGATTACCCTCCCCATCACCGTGGGAGACCCCAAGAAAGATTGCAAGGACGAGCTCAAGGAGGCTTTCGGGCCGACGGGTATCGACAAATTCCTCTGCAAGGTGGACGACGACGGGGACGGCAATCTGGACCTTCTGAGCGCCGCCACGCCCCGCGTATGCGACAAAGTCAGCACCTCCTGCCCGACGGCGGTCTCAACCGACATCAACCCGACCACGGTCCTCGGTCAGGACGTGAAGACACTGCTGGCTTCTTCCGGGCTCGTCGATGTGGACGCTCAACTCAAAGATCTTTCGTCCAAGTTCAATACCATTGTGTCGGAAGGTCTGGCTACCGTGAAAAAGACCCTCGATGAAGCGTTTGGCAAGCCGGTCACCCGCGGAGGAAAGCTTCCGGCCGGAGTGGGCACCAAGGTCACGGCCACAACTTCGACCACATCGACGACCTCTACAAGCAGCACAACCACCGGGAGCACAAAATGAGCCGCCGCATTCTCGCCGCAGCCGTCGCCCTCATGACGATCGGCTACACCGTTGAGTCCGCACTGGCCAAACCGATTCCCCGAACCTATCGGAGCGCCCGCGTCCTCTCGATGGGCGGCGCCCACACGGCCATCGCCGATGACGATGCCACCCTCTTCATGAATCCCGCAGGGCTGGCCCAAACCCGAAGCTTTGATTTCCCATTCCTGTTGGAGCTTGAGACCAACATGGCGACCGTGGAAACCGGATTGGGCGCGGCCGATATCGCAACCGGCGGCACGGATGAGCAGTTGGAGAACGTGGCGAACCTCGTGGATGATCGTTTCGGAGACTCGATTGGAATCACCACCCGACTCTTCCCCAATATCATTGTCGGTGGTTTCGGATTCGGCCTGCTCGTCGACATTCCCATCGCGGTGCAAATTGCCAACCCTACTCTCACGGAGGCCCGCCTCGGCACCACACCCCAGGTGGGAATGGCCCTGGGATATGGCCTGAGCTTTCTTGAAGAGGAATCCCTCCGAGTGGGTCTCGTGGCCAAGGGTATGCTCCGAGCCGCTTTGCAAGCGAATGGACGGGTCAACCGTCTCATTGCGCTCACCGGCGAAGGCGAGAAAACGTGTGATTTCCTCGCGGAGGACGTACTCCCTGGAAGCCTCTGCCCCGATGCCCAGGGCGGCGTGGCGGCCAATGTCGATGTCGGAACGCTCTACAGCCTTCCCTCGTCGATGGGCGACCAGGTGGCCAAACTGAAACCGACGTTTGCCCTGGTGGCCCGGGACATTCCTGTCTGGGACCTCCCCGGCTCGAATTTTGCCGATGCCCTCAACCTCACCCTTTCTTCCGAAGAAACACCGGTCATCCCCTGGTCCATCGGCCTCGGAGCCTCCATCTCCCCCTGGCTCGTTCCCTGGGACGAAGATTCCACCGGCAGCCGCTACATCCGCACAAAAGTCGGACTCGACATTGAAGACGTGACCCTGCACACCACGGATGACGGTGATCTCCTGAAACGAACCCACCTTGGCGCCGAATTCCAATTCGGGCCGTTTTTCAAGCAGCGAAAGAAATTTTTCCGCAGCGATACCAAAGTGAAAGAAGTTCCCTTTTTCTCCCTCGAAGCCGGCCTCAATCAGCTTCAATGGACTGCCGGCTTCAACCTGAATATCTGGAAGCTGCTTCAGATCGGCGCGGCCACCTATGGAGAGGAATTGGGTTCGACGGTAGGCGACCAAGTTGACCGCCGCTTCGTCGTCCGGATCGCGCTGTAGCTCGTAAGTCGTAGGAGCCTCTAACAGAATGCCGACACGTAGGGGAGCATCTTCAGATGCTCCCTCTTGTCGGGAGGGTCTGAAGACCCTCCCCTACGCATTCTATTAGAGGCGCTGATGGCTGACCGCTGAAAGCTGACCGCTACATCCTGTTAATCACCGCCGCCAGGTATCCGGCGCCGAATCCGTTATCGATGTTCACCACCCCGATTCCAGGGGCGCAGGAAGTCATCATCGCCAGAAGGGCCGTCAATCCGCTGAAACTGGCGCCGTAGCCCACGCTCGTCGGCACCGCGATCACCGGGGCAGAAACCAGCCCCCCAACAACGCTGGGCAAAGCCCCCTCCATTCCCGCCACCACAATCACGACCCGCGCCTTCATAATCGCCGGCGCCCGCCGAAGCAGCCGGTGCACCCCCGCCACGCCGACGTCGAAATGCCGCTCCACGTCGTTTCCCATGAAATGAGCCGTCACCGCAGCCTCCTCGGCCACCGGAAGATCCGAAGTGCCCGCCGCTACCACGGCAACGACGCCTCTCCCCATTCTCCTCCAGTGGTTCAATCGCAACGTCAGGACCCGCGCAACCTTGTCGTACGATACGCCGGCCACCCGGCGTCGAACGGCGACCGCCTTCTTCGGATCCACCCGGGTCACCAGTGCGTCGTGCCGATGCTCCTGGTACGCTCGCAGCAGGCGGACGATCTGCTCCGCCGTCTTCCCCGCCCCCCAAATGACCTCCGGGAATCCTTTCCGGATCGCCCGGTGCGTGTCGATCTGCGCAAACCCAAGATCCCGGATCGGCATCGCCCCAAACTCATGGACAGCCTTCTCCACCGACATCTTCCCGCCACGAACACGCCGCAGGAGGGCCTCGAGCTTTTCCCTGTCCATTATTGACTCCAGCATTGATAATGCTGTACCAGTTGAAACCTCCGCTCATGGTTCGACAAGCCCTTCGGCAAGCTCAGGACCTCATCAGGCCCTGAGTCAATCGAAGGGCTCACCACGAGCGGAAAGCAATCCGCTCGTCCTGAGCCTGTCGAAGGACGAAGTTGCATGGGCAATGCGGGCATCAATAGTTCATCCGCCGATCTTGAGACTTTCCTGTTGACCCGATGACTCCATCGTCCCATGACCAGATTCCGCCATCACGGCCAACTGCCCGCAGGCCGCCAGGATATCCCGGCCCCGGCTCTTCCTCACCAGCGCGCGCACACCTCCCTGAGTTACGCCGTAGGAAAAACGCGCCAACTCGTCGTCCGTCGGCCTCTCGAAAGGAAGATCCGGCGACGAATTGAACGGGATGATATTGACCCTTGCCCGAACCTGCCCGGCGATCTCCCCCAGGGCCCTCGCATCCTGATCGCTGTCGTTGATTCCCCGCAGCAGAACGTATTCGAACGTCAGCCTGGCGCGCGACTGCTCCCGGAATCTCCTCGCGGCCGTGAGGAGTTCGGCCAGCGGATATTTCTTGTCCACCGGCATGAGCCGACTCCTCAGATCATCCCTTACGGCATTGATGGATAGCGCCACGTTCACCTTCACATCCGACAGCCACTCCAGCGCGGGAACCACTCCAACGGTTGAAACGGTGATCCTCCGGGGCGAAAGGCCGACTCCCTCCTTATGAACAAGATTCAGAATGGCGCGCCGCACCGCATCCCAATTGTCCGTGGGCTCTCCCATCCCCATGAACACCAGGTTGAGTCCCTCGAACCCCGTCTTCGCCGCCGCCTTGTCCTCAACCGCAGTGAAAACCTGCGCCACAATTTCTCCGGCCGTCAGGCTTCGTTTGAGCCCCATCAGCCCCGTGCGGCAGAACACACAGCCAAACGCGCATCCCACCTGGCTTGAAAGGCACAACGTCCGGCGCGGTTCTCGATCAGGACTCCTCTCGCCGCCTGCGGGGAGAAGCGAAGCGGGGCTCCGATCCTCCTCGGGAATGCAGACCGACTCGATGGCCTCCCCATCGGTCAACTCCAAAAGCCACTTCACCGTCCCATCGGATGCCACGCGCTTCTCCCGCACTTTGAGCCGCTGGATCCGGTACGCGGCGTCCAAACTCTCGCGAAACGAGGCAGGGAGGTTGCTCATCTCTTCGAATCGCCGGGCCCCACGCGCATAGATCCATTGCCAGACCTGCCGCGCACGGTACGCGGGCTGCCCCAGGGAGGCCAGCGCGGCCGTCAGTTCCTCCATACCGAGATCCAGGATGTTGTGCATGGGGAGGGGATTATAATCCGTCCTCCTCTCCAAAGGAACATACGCGGACTTGACCCCACATCGATCCTCCGCTACATAGAGGGGCAAATGAACCCGAGCTCATGCCGCGCCGCCATCCTGGTCGAGGATCTCTACCAGGACCAGGAAGTCTGGTATCCGCTCTTCCGGCTCAGAGAGGCCGGCGCCAAAGTCAGCGTCCTCGGAACCGGCTCGAAGACCACCTACGCCAGCAAGCACGGCTACCCCATTCAGGTGGACGGCAAAGTGGATGACGCCAAGGCCGGCGATTTTCAATGCGTCATTATTCCCGGCGGGTACGCACCCGACATCCTCCGCCGCTACGAAGGGGTCCTCCGATTTGTTCGAGACGCGGATCAACGGGAAGCCGCCATCGGTTCCATCTGTCATGGACCCTGGGTCCTCTGCTCCGCGAACGTCCTCAAGGGACGCCGCGCGACGTGCTTCCACGCCATCAAGGACGACGTGGTGAACGCCGGCGCCACGTACTCCGATGAAGAAGTCGTTGTGGACCGCAATCTGGTCACGTCCCGAAAGCCCGAAGATCTTCCGGCCTTCATGAGAGAGATCCTCAAGCTCCTGGAAACGAGGAAATCATGAGCGCGCCATCCCTTTCGCTGTCCGCCGTCCCCACGCCGCCCTCCTCTCATCGCCTGTCTCCACAGGATCTGGCCCTGCTGAAGAAAACCGCATACGAGCTCCGGAAGGATGTCGTCACCATGGTCTATCGCGCGAAGTCCGGCCATCCCGGCGGAGCGCTGGGGCATCTGGACGTGCTCTGGGTCCTCTTCGCCAAGTTTATGCGTCACGATCCGCGCAATCCCAAGTGGCCCGACCGTGACCGGTTTGTCCTCTCGAACGGCCACACCTGTCCCGGCATCTACTCGGTTCTCGCGCACTTCGGATACTTCCCACGCGAGGACCTCTGGACCTTTCGCAAAATGGGCAGTCATGTCCAGGGCCACATCTCCAGCAAGCACACGCCCGGCGTGGAGACCGACGGCGGATCCCTCGGCATGGGTCTCTCGCAGGGAAAGGGAATCGCCATGGCCACAAGGCTCGATGGACGGCCCTCCCGCGTCTACGTCCTCATGAGCGACGGGGAACAACAGGAGGGCCAGACGTGGGAAGCGGCCATGGGCGCCGCCCACTACAAAGTGGACAACCTGTGCGGGATCGTCGACTACAATCGCATTCAGATCGACGGCCCTCTTCCTCAGATCAAGGACGTCGCGCCCCTCGCCGCCAAGTACAAAGCCTTCGGATGGGAAGTGTTCGACATTGATGGGCACGACTACGAACAAATCTATGATGCCCTCTCCCGCTGCGGGGAGGTGCGCGGTCGCCCCTCCGTGATCATCTCCAACAACATCCCCGGTAAAGGAGTCTCCTACATGGAGAACACCTACAAGTGGCACCACGGCAGCCCCACGCCGGAGCAGTACGAACAGGCCATGAAGGAGCTCGATGCAGTTATCCATTCCCTCTAAGGAACAGGCCTTCACACGCGATGCCTACGGCGACGCCCTCGCCGAAGTCGGCGCCCTTTACAAAGACGTCGTCGCTCTGGATGCGGATCTCTCCTCCTCCACCAAAACCGCCATCTTTGGAAAGAAGTTTCCCGAGCGGTTCTTCAACATGGGCGTCTCCGAAGCCGATCTCATGTCCACGGCGGCCGGCATGGCCCGATCCGGGAAGATCCCTTTCGCCAGCACGTTCGCCATCTTCGGCGCCGGCAAGGCGTGGGAAATGATCCGCCAGTCCATCGCCTATTCCTCGCTGCCCGTACGGATCGTCCTGACCCACGCCGGGGTGACCGTCGGAGAAGACGGCGCCTCCCATCAAATGTTGGAGGATCTCGCCTTGATGCGCGCCCTCCCGAACATGACCGTGATCGTTCCAGCCGATGCCGTGGAAACCCGGAAGGTCATCCACGCCGTGGTCGATCTCCCCGGCCCGGCGTACGTCCGCCTCTCCCGCAACAAATCGCCCGTGTTCCTTCCCGCCGACTACGATTTCCACATCGGCAAAGCCACGGTCCTCCGGGAGGGCCGCGACGTCAGCCTCATCGCCTGCGGACAGCTCGTGTACCCCGCTCTGGAAGCCGCGGAAATCCTCCACTCGCAGGGTATCCAAGCACGTGTGGTCAATATGTCCACCCTCAAGCCCATCGATGCGGACACGATCGCAACCTGCGCCCGGGAAACGCGCGGAATCGTCACCTTGGAGGAGCACAACGTCATCGGCGGGCTCGCCGAAGCGGTATCGCGCGTGCTTGCCGCACGACAACCGGCCCGACTCCATCCCATTGCCGTGCAGGACCGATTCGGCCTCTCCGGCACGGCCGAGGAGCTTCTGGCCTTCTTCGGCTTCACGAAGGAAAAGATCGCCGAACAGACCCGCGCGTTCGTCGCCTCTTTGGGCGCCTGAAGCGCGTTTGCGTGTCATGCTGAATTCGTTTCAGCATCCGGAAACATCCTGAAACAAATTCGGGACGACACCCAACATGGTCCAACTCCACCACGTCTTCGCAGGATACGGAAAAGATTCTCCCGCCCTGCACGATCTCACCTTCAAGCTCGAAAAAGGGGAGTTTGTCTTTCTGACCGGACCGAGCGGCGCCGGGAAGACCACTCTCCTCCGGATCCTGTACGGCGATGTCCGACCCGCCGCGGGACAAGTCCTCGTGGGCGGCCGAAACCTGGGCCGGATTCCGCCTCGTGAAATTCCCTACCTCCGCCGCACGATCGGTGTGGTTTTCCAGGATTTCCAGTTGCTCCCGCATCGAACGGTCTTCGACAACGTGGCCCTCCCTCTCGAGATCCGAAGCTTCCCCCAAAGGGAAATCCATAGGCGCGTCACCGGAATCCTGAAGGTCGTGGGGCTCGCCCACCGTATGGAAGCTCCCGCGGAAAAACTCTCCGGAGGGGAACAGCAACGCACCGCCATCGCCCGAGCCATCGTCGGGGAGCCTTCACTTGTCCTCGCCGACGAGCCGACCGGCAATCTGGATGACGCGCTGGCCGCAGAAATCATGGAGCTCTTCGAGCGAATCAACTTCAAGGGCTCCAGCGTCATCGTGGCCACACACAACCGCTGGCTTCTTCAGGAATATCCCCGCCGGACGCTGACCCTGGACAAGGGCCGCCTCGAGGCCGAGAGCTGAAGATCATGGAGCGACTCCTATACTTCCTCGGGCGGACGTGGAGGCAACTCCGCTCGGCTACGGCCCTCAACCTTCTCAGCCTCCTGACCTTCGCGATCAGCATGACGATCCTCTCCGTCTACGCCCTGCTCTTCACCAACTTGTCCGAACTCACCCAGGTGTGGAACCGCCGGATCCAGATCCACGCTTACCTCAAGGACGGCCTCAAACCCGACGACGCTGAAGCCATACGCCACACCCTCCTCACCCTCCCGGGCGTGCGGGAGGCCGCCTACATCTCCAAGGATGAGGCCATCCGGGAGGTCCGGTCAAACCTCGGCGATTCGGCCAGCTTCCTCGAAGGGATCGAATCGAATCCATTTCCGGCCTCCTTTCAAGTCTCCCTCGAGCCCCGCTACCGGCATCCCGATCGCATTCGAGAGATCGTCGACCGCATCCGGCGCATGGAGGGAATCGAGGACGTCGAGTACGGTGAGTCCTGGGTCCGCAAGTTTTCCTCGATCCTCTCCATTCTGCGCGTGGGGGGTTATCTCCTCGGAGCGGCCCTCTTCATTGCCGTCGTCTTCATCGTCTCCAATACCATTCGCTTGTCCTTCCTTTCAAGAATGGACGAGATATCGGTCATGAAGCTCGTCGGCGCCACACCGACCTTCATCAAGATCCCTTTCTACCTCGAAGGGACCCTCCTCGGACTTGTCGGCGGTCTTTTGGGCCTGCTTTTCGCCTACGCCTTCTACGTGGCGACCAGTAATCGCATCGATGTCTCCCTCTTTCTTCTCCTGGGCGGTGAAACCTTCAGCTTCTTCACTCCCACAGGGCTGTCGGGCATACTCCTTCTGTCTTCCGGGCTGGGACTTCTCGGCAGCGCGCTCTCCCTCGCCCGCGCCCTGAAGTACTAGGAACATGTAACGAAATGGATATTCAGCCCAAGTCGTTCGCAGGCTTAAGCCTGCGCCTACCTCGGATCCACCTCTTGGGTAGCCGCGGGCCATGTTCAACGCCGCGCCATCCGTGGCGCGGCGACATATCATGGTCCCATACCCTCCGTGGCATGGGGCTTCAGCCCGCGTCCTCCAGGAATCTCTTGCAGACGTCATTCAACGCGGGACTATTCATGGCTCTCCTCGCCGTCTCAACGCCTCTCCAAGCCGAGCCGCCATCACGCACTCTTTCGGAACTGCAACGGGTCCAGAACGAAATGAAGGAGGTCCAGGACGTCCTCGGCCGAATCAATAGGGACGAAACGCGCATCCTCAAGGAACTGGAGGATATCGATCGGCGCGTCCAGACGACCCGCCGCGACCTTACACGCCTTCAGGGCGAATTGCGGCGCCGCACCCGCGAGGTGGCCGGGCTGAAGAAGGACCGGGAGAACCTTCGCAAAGGGCTCAGGCGAAAGGAAGTCGAGCTCACCCTCCGATTGCGGGCGTTCTACAAGTTTGGTAGGATGAGTTGGATCAAGATGATCCTCAATCCTTCCGATCTGGAGGTGATTCCTCGCCAAGTCAAATATATGGTTTCGCTCGCCGAGTACGACTCCAGCCGAATCCGGGGCTATCAGAAGGATCTGACCGTTCTCCGACGCAAGGAAGCCCGTCTGGAAGAGGCCAAGCAGGTGGTTGTCGTCCGCCTGGGCGAGCTTCAGCAGGAACAGAAGAAGCTCGACGCCGATCGGCGGAAGAAGGTTGCCATTCGCTCCGAACTCTCCGCCCAGAAGGAACTGAACCAGAAGCTGCTCAGTGAGTTGGAAAAGGCCGCACAAGAACTGCAACACATGTTCGATGTGTTCGACGCGCAGCCTCGTCGCGACACCGGATGCGACCTGGCCCAGGCCAAGGGCCGGCTCACCTGGCCCGTTCACGGCAGCATCGTCACCGGCTTCGGACCTCGATTCGATTCGTCCGCCGGTGTAACCCTTCATTCCAACGGCATCGAGATCGCCGCCGCCGCGGGCACCCAGGTTCGCGCCGTCTGCGACGGCCAGGTGATTTTCGCCGACTGGTTCCGCGGCTACGGACAACTCGTCATTCTTTCCCACGGAGACCACTACTACTCCGTCTATGGGCATGCCTCGGAACTCCTCAAGCAGAAAGGCGACCTGGTCGTGCAGGGCGAACCTCTGGCCATCACCGGAGAGAGCGGTAGCGCGTCCACGACGGGCGTCTACTTCGAAGTCCGCCACCGGAATTCCGCCATGGATCCGCTCGATTGGCTCACGGCGCCATGACCCCGCAACTCCGATGAAATCTCAAATCTCCAATCTGAAATCCCCGCTGCGGGGTGCACCTTGACCTCCCGTCGCGCCCTCTTCACGGTATTCATCCTTGCCGTGGGTCTCACCATGGCGCTCACTCCCGCGTGGATCGGTCCCTCCTTCCTCCGCGCGAAGGAAGACGACCACTACCAGAAACTCAAGATCTTCTCCGAAGCCCTCGACTATGTGGAGAAGAACTACGTCGAGGAAGTCGAGTTCGACAAACTCGTGGGCGGCGCCATCGACGGCATGCTCCGTTCCCTCGATCCCCACAGCTCCTTCATGAGCAAGGACATGTACCAGGAGATGCAGATTGAAACATCCGGCCAGTTCGGGGGACTCGGTATGGAAATCACCATGCGCGACGGCATCCTCACGGTCGTTTCACCCATCGAGGAAACACCCGCCTTCCGGGCCGGAATCCAGGCCGGCGATCGAATCCTGCTCATCGATAATGAGTCGACGGCCCAAATGAGCCTCATGGACGCGCTGAGAAAGTTGAGAGGGCCAAAAGGGGCAAAAGTCTCCCTCAGCATCATCCGAGAGGGCGTCGATGAGCCCAAGGCGTATACGCTCACCCGGGACATCATCAAAATCCAGAGCGTGAAATGGGCCGACCTCAACGACGGATACGGGTACCTCCGGGTTCGTTCTTTTCAGGAGGGCACGAGCAAGGAAATCGAGGCCGCACTGACCAAAATCGAGAAGAGTCCCACTCCACTGAGGGGCGTCATTCTCGATTTGCGCAACAATCCCGGCGGCCTGCTTGAGGAGGCGGTGAACGTCAGCGACCTGTTCCTTGAGGCCGGGGACATCGTGACGATCAAAGGGAGGCGCGTCGCCAAGAAGACGTACACGGCTAAGAACGACGGCAAGCATCCCGCCTTCCTCATGATCGTTCTCGTCAACAAGGGCTCCGCCAGCGCCTCGGAGATCGTGGCTTCCGCCCTGAGGGAGAACAACCGTGCCCTGCTTCTGGGGGCTCAGACCTTCGGGAAAGGCTCGGTACAGACCATCGTCCCCTTGGAAGACGGTTCCGCCATCCGCGTCACCACCGCCTTGTATTACACGCCCAAAGAACACTCGCTCCAGAACAAAGGGGTGATCCCGGACATTCAGGTGGACGAAAAGGAGCTGTATGCGAAGGCCGCCGGGGCCGATGGCAAGGGGCAGGATCAGGACGTCGTCCGCGCTTACGATCCCGCGCACGACCCGGTCGTGGGCAGGGCTCTGGAGCTCATCAAGAGCTGGGAGATCTTTTCAGCCGCTCTGAAGAAAGACAGTTGACCCCACCACCTGGAACGCCGCGCGAAGCGTGCAGGGGAGCAGCTTTAGCTGCTCCCAAGCAGGGAGGACCTGAAGGTCCTCCCCTACAGCAGGTGAGTATTGGGACGCACTCGGATCCCAACCCCCGGAGGGGCCCGATGACCGGCGGAAAGCCGATTCTCGCGCTGGGCATCATTATCGGGATCGCCGCGGGTGCCATTGGGGCACTGGCCCTCCATCGTCTTCTCGAACAACGGGAAGATCCCATCTCGGATTTCTCCTACCTGTTCGATCAGGATGAAGGGCCGCAGAGCACCGAGCTTCTGTTCGAGGGGTTCCAGGCGAGAGCCGAGACATGGTCCGCCCGCGCACCGAAGCCCGGATGGGCTTCCCCGCCTCTCCTTCGCCTCGTCGTCGATGACGTCGGTTACAACATCGATGCCGTTGATGTGCTCCTGAGCGCTTCCAATCAGATAACTCTGGCCGTCCTGCCCAATGCCCCGTTCCGTTCGGCGGCCGTCGATCGCGCCACCCGCGCGGGCGCATCCGTTCTCCTCCATATGCCCATGGAGGCCCATGATCGTTCGAAAAACCGCGAGCGGCCCATGCTCCTGACCTCCATGGAGGACCATGTGTTGGCCTCCGTTCTGGAGAAGTCCATCGCCGATCTCGGTCCGATCCAGGGTGTGTCCAACCACATGGGGTCACGCTTCACGGAAAACCGCCGGTCCCTGTCCCCCGTCATGGATGTCATCTATGCCCATCAGTTCTACTTCCTGGACAGTGTCACCTCGTCGCGAACCATCGCCTTCCAGGCGGCCCGCGCCCGGGGCATTCCTGCGGCCGCACGCGACATCTTCCTGGACGCCGATCACACCCCCGACGGCGTGCGCCGCGCATGGTCGGTGGCCATGCGAATTGCCCAGATCAAGGGAGATACCGTGGCCATCTATCATCCCCATCCGGCCACCCTCCACACGATGGCTCAGCTTCTCCGCCAATCTTCATCTCAAGTATCATATGCTCTTATTACGCCAACTCCTCATTAGTTCGTCGTTAACCGTCATCCTATTCGCCGGTTGTACAACCCACGGCCCGGGCAAGGACCGCTCACAGGAAGCCCTCGCGTGGGTCAACGACCAACCCATCCTGAAGCAACGCCTGATCCACGAGGTGGCTCAGGCGGGATTCAGGTCCCCCGACGAAATCGAAAAGATTCTTCGAAACCAAGCCTACGTCAACCAAGTCATCGCGAACCTGATCACCGAGGAGTTGCTCTATCAGGAGGCCGTGCGTCGATCGATTCGCCCCACACCCACCATGCCGCAATTGGCCGCTCAGGCGGACGCCTCAAAGGCGGCCCGGCCGAACGGGAATTCCCCGCCAACCCAGGCGAAGGGAAAAAAACGAGCCCCCAAGGGAGAGGAGGACGAGGTCAACATGCGGCGGCGGCTCATCGCCGCCCTCGTCGAGCAGGCTGTCGATCCGAAGATCCTCGTCTCGGACGGTGAGATCTACGCGAATTACACCGAGCACCTCGATGAATTTCGCCGCCCCGGCACCGTGCGGGCCCGGCAAATCCTCGTCTCTACACGCGAAGAGGCCCTGGAAATTCTCCAGACTCTGAAGTCCGGAATGGATTTCGCATCCGTCGCCCGCGAGAGGTCCATCTCCCCGGACGCGGAAACGGGCGGCGACCTCGGCTACTTCAGCGCGGATGAGACGCAGCCCGAAATTGCCCGGGCCTGCTTCGATCTCCCCGTCGGTGGAATCAGTCGCGAGGTGGAGTCCCCGTACGGATTCCATCTCTTCCAGGTGGTGGATAAAGTGCCTCCTCGAACTCTTCCCCTCGATGAGGTTCGCGAATCCATCACAACCCGCCTCCGGAAGCAGAAGCGGGAAACCATCTACCGAAACTGGCTGTCCGATCTGAGGAAAAAGGCGAAGATTACGCTGAAGTAGACCGCCTCCCGAGCTTCGCGCAGCCTGAAGGCCGCGGCTACCGGATGGGGAGAGGATCCTTGGTAGGCGCACCCTTTAGGGTGCGTCTTGGGATAATGCCCTAACGCGGCGGAACCGCCCCCTGCGTCTCCGGAATGATCCCTTCCGCCTTCATCTTTTCCACGAACCGCGCCGCGCGGTTGTATCCGATCCGGAGTCTCCGCTGAATAAATGAGGTCGAAACGTATCCGGCCTCCTTTACGATCTGCACCGCCCGCTCGTAAAGCTCCACGTCCTTGTCGTCCAAATCGTCCTCAAACATTTCCTCCTCATCCGCGGCCGGCCCGAACGATTCGGTAATGTACTGCGGCTCGCCCTGCTTCTTGAGAAAATGAGTGACTTCCTTGATTTCCTTGTCCGTTACGAGGGCGCCGTGGATACGGTGGACCTTCCCCCCCGTGGGCGGCTGATAGAGCATGTCGCCATGCCCCAGAAGATGCTCCGCGCCGCCCGAATCCATGATGGTCCGCGCATCCACCCGCGAGGTCACCTGAAAAGCAATGCGAGACGTGAAGTTGTTTTTGATGACCCCGGTGATGACGTCCACCGATGGACGTTGTGTAGCCACAATGAGATGAATGCCGGCCGCCCTCGACATCTGGGCCAGCCTTCCGATGCAATCTTCCACATCCTTCGCCGCGACAGCCATCAAGTCGGCCAGTTCGTCCACCAGGACGACAATGAACGGCAGGGGCTCAGGCTGCGCCGCGCCGTCCAGCTCCAACGACAACTGCTTGCCGCCTTTCCGGACCTTCTGGTTGTACGCCTCCAGATTCCGAACGCCCAGCTTTGCCAACAGGATGTACCGGCGCTCCATTTCGCGCACGGCCCACATCAATGCGAATTTCGCCCGCTTGGGCTCCGTGACCACCGGCGCCACAAGATGCGGGATTCCGTTGTAGCAGGAGAATTCCAACACTTTCGGATCGATCAGAAGCAGCCGCAAATCCTCCGGCGTCGCCTTGGCCAGCATGCTGAGAATCATGACGTTCAGGGAAACGCTCTTGCCTGCGCCCGTGGCTCCGGCCACGAGGAGATGCGGCATCTTCGCCAGATCCGCAACAAAAGGCTCGCCCACAATGTCCTTCCCGAGGGCCATCGTCATCGGGGAGGAGGCATTCTTGAACGCCTCCGACTCCAACATTTCACGCAGGTACACCGTCTGCCTCTGATGATTCGGGACCTCGATGCCGACGACGCCTTTCCCCGGTATCGGCGCCACGATGCGCACGTTCCCGCCACGAAGCGCCAAGGCAAGATCGTCCGCCAGCGCGGCAATTTGCGAAATCTTCACCCCCGGAGCCGGCTCGAATTCGTACATGGAAATAACGGGCCCCGGCTCGACGTGGACCACTCTGCCCTTGACCCCAAAATCCCTCAGTTTGTCCTCCAACAACTTCGAACTGGCCTCCAGAACCTTGGTGTCCACCTTCGCGGCATCGCCTCCGGGAGGCTCCAACAACTCCACCGGAGGCGCGGCATAGTTCCGGGCGACGGCCAAGCGCAGATGCTTCCTCTGCTTTGCGGGCTTCGGTTCCTCCCCGTCAACCTCCTCGCCTTCCGAATCGAAAGAAGATCCGCCCTCAACCGTGGGTTCTTCTCCTTCCATCGCGGACTCCTGCGCGACCGGCTCCCCTTCGGGGACGGCGTCTACGGTGGGCGACAGAGCGCCCTCCGGCTGAGCCAGAAGCTCCGTCGGCAGCTTGATGGACGGTCCCTGGGTCTTTTTCATCACCCCTCGCAGGGACCGCAGACCTTCCCACAGACGCCCCCCCACGGGCCTCGCCCCCTTCAACGCGCCGATCAGCATCACCACCGGGGAAACGCGCAAGTTCATCATCAGCGTCAGGGAACCGAGAAAAACGGTCAGCAGGATCGTCCCTGCCCGGTTGAGATAGTGTTCGAAAAATCGGCCCAGTCCATAGCCCAGCAATCCGGCGGGGAGGTCCATCCCCAGGAAAGGCGTTTTCAAGAGGGGCGTCATCAGATAGAGGCCCAGTGACAGCGAAAGAACCAGAAGCGTCAGCCCCCCCAAGGAGCCCGCCTGTGCCCGAAAACTGGAATTCAATACGAGCCGCAGGCCGCTCGTCACCAGCATGAGCGGGAGGATGTACGAAGACAGTCCGAAAAACTGCGCCAGAAGGTCCGCCCACGTCGCACCGACGATCCCCCCCCAGTTCAAGGCCTGCTCACGAAGAAATACCGGTGTGCTGGAGGAGAACGCAAACAACGAAGGGTCATAAGAGTCGTAGGAGGCCAACGCGATCAGAGTAAACGCTCCCGTGAGTATAAGGCCGACGCCCAGGATATTGCGCCGCAAGTCGAAGCCGCCCTCGGCGGCCCTTTTCTTCTTTGACCGATCCTCGCTCATGACGGCGAAAACGAATAATCCCAAATCAGGACGGCGGGAACGAGCGCCCACAGGTAGTAGCTGAACGCCTTCAATCGAGCGCGATGCGCGATCGCGTAAACCATCGCAATGCTCCCCACTCCAACCACAAACGCGGCCGTGGCCCCGGCCGCGTATACCGTTCCCTGTCCGGATCGGAAAACCGCGGCGAGGCTGGATGCGTGAAACACGTTGGCCCCCAGAATCGCGGGAATTGCCAGAAGAAAGGAAAAACTGACCGCCAAATCCGCTTCCAGTCCGAGGAGCAGTCCCGAAGCCAGCGTCATCCCCGAGCGCGACACACCCGGCAACAGGGCTACGGCCTGCGCCGTCCCGATGATCATGCTGTCCATCCACCTGACTTCAATTCGTCCGGCTTGAAGTTGCCGGCGATCGGCCAAAAACAGGACAGCTCCGGTGAATACGAATCCCCCCAGGACAACGCCCAGCGAGCTGAAAGCCGCCTCCACGCGTTCCCCCCACAGGAGGAACACAACTCCCGCCGGCACACACCCCAGGGCCAATTTCGCGCCGAACGTCCATCCCTGTTGCATGAACGCTTTGGAGCGCCTCCAACTGAAGATTCCGAAAAAGAGTAGGAGAGACAGAAGCGTGCCCAGATGGAGAAGGACCTCAAACTCGATCCCCCCGGATCCCCGTGAGAGGAAAAACAGTCGCTCCACCACCACGAGATGGCCGCTGCTGGAGACAGGGAGGAATTCGGTCAGGCCCTGGACTGCGCCCAACCAGACCGATTGAGAGTATGACATCACGTCCATGATGATACGGTGTTCTTCCTTAGTGCGCCCTCTGGGAGAAGAGTGTACCACACCCCCCCCGGAGCGTCAAATAAATTTCGCTTTGATTACCCGAAGAAGATCGACTTGCGGCGCTGGAGACGGTAGATGATCATGTTCTGGATCGCCGCGCGGACGCGCTCACTCTGGCGGTTCACAAACAGGTCATCGTCCACTGAGGCCTTTCCCCCGCTTGTCACGTCCACCTCCTCGCCGAAATCGATGGTCCACTTCGTGGGAAGCGGCACCAGGCCCAGTACGCCCAGCCACGGGAACGTGATCGTGATCGGGAAATACGGCACCCGCAGCAGCTTGGCCATGAAAGTCGACTTCGTGATGATCGGCGCCGTTTCCTCCGCGCCCACGACCGAAACGGGGAGGATCGGCGCGCGCGAGCGAATGCACAACTTGATGAATCCGCCGCGCCCGAATCGGGCGAGCTGGTACCGGTGCTTGTACGGTTTGCCGAGGCCCTTTACGCCCTCCGGATAGACCGCCACGAGTTGGTCGTGCTCCAGGAGCCGTTGAGCGTTTTCTTGACAAGCCCTCACGCCTCCAAACCGCGTAATGCCCGAACTCACGAATGGAAAATAGAATACGAAATCCTCGACGAGGAACCTCACCTCGCGCTGGGCCGGATGTTCCTTCCGGACGGCCAGCTTGGTCATCGCGCCGTCGAAGGGAAGCGTGCCCGAGTGGTTCGACACGAGCAGCGCGCGGCCCGTGCTCGGTATGTTCTTCACTCCGAAGGAATCGATCCGCCACCACCGATGGTAGAAGAAGTCCAGAACCGGCATCGCCAGATCCTCGAACACCGGATCCATGCCGAATTCATCCACCTCCTCGGAACGACCGATCATGCGCGCCTCGCGAAGGAACTGGCGCGCCGCGGAGAAAAGGTTGAATCGCGCCCCCTTGCGCGCCACGGAGATGATGCCATCCAGGAATCCCAGCCGCTTCTTGCGATCGCTCACCGGCTCCTGTTTCAATGTCCCCCGAACTTCCTCCGCGAGACGGTCCACCCGCTGCCGTACTTCCTTCTCCTTCTCCTGGACCTCCTCCTCCCAGCGGTGCCCATCCATCGCTTTCCGGAGCTGGCTCTCCAACCGGCCAAGGCGATTCAGAACATCCTGCTCGACCGTTTTCAGCTTCTGATCGAGCTTCCGGTCGATGACCTCGACGACTTTCTCGCCCTCCACCAAGGGCTCCAGCGAAAAGGAAGCGACGCCTGCCCTACCGGCGGCCGCGTTGCGGCCGTGCCCGTCGGACTTGTGCAACGGGCCTGCTCTCCGCCGAAACTCACGAATCGACTCCAGCGGACGTGCCGGTTCCGCCTGCACGGTCCCACGCCTCGCCCCTTCCGCTCGCGCCATGGATGGAGCTACTGGACCAGGTGGACGCGCCGAAGACGCTCGACACCCGCAAAAGCGAGCGCGGCGTCCTTGGTGGAGTACTTGGGAACAAACGACAATTTCTCCTCCGCCTTCGCGCCATCCGCCACACAGAGGTATCGATGATAATCGAGATGTTGGGCGGGAATGTCGGACATCCCGGAGATCCAAAGCGTATTGACCAGCGGATAGGCGGCGAAGTGGCTCACCGGAAAGTTGACCCGGCCCAGAAGCCGGATCACCGTCGACAAGGGCAGCACACCCTTACCCACAATGTTGTAGATGCCCGGCGCATCGATATCCACCACTCGGTTGAAGGCCTCGATCACATCCTCCTCGTGCACAAACTGCATAAGCGGGTCATAGCCGAGAAGCGTCATGATCACGAGACGCCGATAGTACTGCGTGATGAAATACTTGATCGTCGGCCCAAGGATCGGACAGTTGCGGAGGATCGTGACGCATTTGGAGGGGTTTTTCCGGACGAAGCGCGCCACCTGGCGCTCGACGTCCACCTTGTCCGACACGAACCTGTACCCCGGATTCGCTTGAAGCGGATGTTCTTCCGTCAGGTAGTTGGGATTCTTGGGATGGGCGCCGTACGCGAGGGTGCTGCCGCCCACGATCAGCTTCTCCACACCCTTCACCGCCGAACACGCGTGAAGGACATACATCGTGCCCACGCTCTCCAGTTCGTGACCGTAGGCCGTATTGTGCGCGGGGCTTCCCAGGAACGCCAGATGGACGAAGGTGTCGGCCCTCTCTTCCTCGAGGATCTCCGCCAACTTCGCGTCGGCCAGCGGCTCCGTCAGGTCCACCTTGTGGTAGCGCGCCTTCACACTCGTGGAGGGTGCGGGTTGCACATCGATCGCCACAATGCGTGAAATTGAGGGGTCAAGGTTGAGCCTCTGAAACAGGTTGGAGCCGATGAAGCCGTTGACTCCGGTGATCGCAACGACGCGGTTCCTGTGTTTCCTGCTCCGACCGGCGAGCTTGTGCTTCGCCTTGTGCGACTGATCCATGGAAGTGAGTTTCTCCGTCCCTCTTGTTGACGAACCTGTTCCCAGCCTTTCTTTCCAGCTATCAGGTTTGTAACGGTCCGTCAAATCGAGCCGTTCAGACCGGAACGTGGCGGCACGTCGGACCCCTTCACCCTCCGCAGGACCGTGTCTGCCCATTCCGGTAGGCGCGGGCTTCACGCCCCGTGCCACGGATGGTACGGGGCCATGCGATGCCGTGCGACATGCGGCCCATCCGTGGGCCGCTTCCGCTCACGGTACCGCGCCATCCTTGGCTGGTGTCGCCAGGCCCAGGAAGGCGCGGCATGGACCATGGCCCGCGTCTTTTGCGCAGGCTAAAGCCTGCGACTACCGCGCATCACCAAACTATGCTATGACCGCCAAAGAATGACTCCCGCCGCGCAAGAGAACGCCGCACCTGCTCCCACGACGACGCTCTCGCGCCGAATTTTCGCCGTAGCCAATCAAAAAGGAGGCGTGGGGAAGACGACCACCTCCATCAACCTGGGCGCCGCCCTCGCCCAGCAAGGCGTTCCCACCCTTATCATCGATACGGACCCACAAGGAAACACCACCAGCGGCCTCGGCATCGACAAGTCGGTCGCCCGAGATCACAACCTTTACCACGCCATCTGCGGACAACAGGACATCAACAACCTCATCGTCGAAACGGGAATCCCCGGCCTCGGATTGATTCCCTCCAACTCGGACCTCATCGGCGCCGAGGTGGAATTGGTCAATCAACTGGCCCGGGAAAAAATCCTGGGAAAACTCCTCGATCAACTTGCGGGCCCCTTCGCGTACGTCCTGATCGACTGCCCCCCCTCCCTGGGCCTCCTGACGGTGAACGCGCTCACCGCCGCCGGGTCGGTGATCATCCCCCTCCAGTGCGAATACTACGCGCTTGAGGGCCTCGCCCAGCTCCTGCGCACGATCAAACTCGTTCGCGAACACCTGAACCCGCGGCTCGACATCGAAGGCGTTCTCCTCACCATGTACGATGCGCGCACGAACATCGCCGATCAGGTGGTGCAGGAAGTGCGCGAGCATTTCAAGGGATATGTGTTCAACACGGTGATCCCGCGCAACGTGCGGCTGGCCGAGGCCCCCAGCCACGGCAAACCCGTGATGGCGTACGACGCGGCCAGCACGGGCGCCAAGTCGTATCTGGCTCTCGCCGCTGAAGTTCTGTCCAAGAACGGTGTCGGCTCCCATACGCATGAAGGACGAATCTAAATCCAGACCCGCCCGCGGCCTCGGCCGGGGCTTGGGCGCCCTCATCTCCGAGACCGACACCGAGGCTGGAGTCCGGCCTTCGCCGTCCGCATCGCCCCCTGCTTCCCCGGAGAGCGGCGTTTTCGCATGCCCCATCGGGCGAATCCGGCTCAACCCGCTCCAGCCCCGCGAGACCTTCGACCGCACGGCCCTCGGCGAGCTCACGCAAAGCATCAAAGACAAAGGCGTCCTCCAGCCTGTGCTTCTTCGGGCGAAGGACGACGGCTATCAGCTCATCGCGGGCGAGCGAAGGTACCGCGCCTCCGTCGAGGCCGGGCTCACGCACATCCCCGCGGTGGTGAAGGATGTGAGCGACCGTGAATCGCTCGAACTCGCCCTCATCGAGAATCTTCAGCGCGTCGACCTCAACCCCATCGAGGAAGCCCAAGGCTACCAGACCCTCATGGACGATTTCAGCCTCACGCAGGAAGACGTGGCCGGGCGGGTCGGGAAGGATCGCACGACGGTGGCGAACATGCTTCGACTGCTCAGGCTCCCCATCGAGATTCAGCAGGATCTCCGATCCGGCGCCCTGCAGGTGGGCCACGCGAAAGCCCTTCTCTCTCTTTCCTCAGCCGAAGATATGCTGCGGCTTCGTGACCGGATCCTGCAAGGCCGCGCCTCCGTTCGCCAGGCGGAACGTCTTGCGCGAAAGAAGAAACCGGCCGCGGCCGAGGGCGACCCGAACCTCAAGCAACTCGAAACCGATTTGCGGAACCACTTCGGAACGAAGGTGCGCATCGAAGACCGGAATCAGAAAGGTACCGTCGTCATCGAATATTACAGTTGGAATAATCTGCACAATATAGTAAAGAAGATACTCGCTTAGCGCCCGGGACCGGATGCGGAACCGGGGAAGGAGGTAGCGTCCATGTTTGCAAAAAAAGAGCCCACCAAACCCGCTACGGCGGATGAGTTCAACGCCCTGCTCGGCCGGGGCAGCGAGTTCGAAGGCAAGCTGGCCTTCTCCGGGACGGTCCGTCTCGATGGAAAGTTCACCGGCCAGGTCTTCAGCGAGGGGTTTCTGATCATCGGTGAGGAAGCCGTGGTCAAAGGCGATATCCGCGTCGATACCGCCATCGTCAGCGGCCAGGTGGAGGGAAATATCACCGCCCGAAGCCGCGTGGAGCTTCGCGGACCCGCCCGGCTCAGCGGCGACGTGGCGACGCCGGTCTTCGTCGTCGAAGAAGGCGTCACGTTCGACGGCCACTGCCAGATGACCGGAGGCAAGGCCAAAAAACACATGACGCTCATCGAAGGCCAGTCCCAGGAGAAGCTCACCGAAGCGAAGTAGCAACAGACTGTGCTCGATCTCAACCTCCATCTCTTTCTGACGCAGTCCCTTCCGGCAGCCGTTCTCTTTCTGCTGCTCATGTTCCTCCTGCGCCGGTTGCTCTTCACCCCCGCGCTCCACGCCTTGCACAAGCAGGACGACGCCCTTTCCACCCTTCGTCGCCAGGCGGAGGAGTCGCGACAAACCGCTCTTCGCCTTCAGGAGGAAATGCAGGGCGCATGGAGCCGCGCGAAAGCCGAAGCCTCTCAAGCCCGCGAGAAGCGACTCATCGAGGCGGGCACCCAAGCGGAAGCTGTCATCGAAACCGCCAAGGAGCAGGTGAAAGCGATCACCGTCGAGGCCCACGATCGAGCCGAGCGCGAGTCGGCCGGCATCCGATCCTCGCTCATGCCCCAGGTGGACTCTTGGGTGGGTCGCGTCATCGAACGGCTCCTCAATCCCTAGCGCCCATGGAGCACGAATCCAGCTCGTTCGCCCCGTTCATCTTTCACGCGGTCAATCTCATCATCCTCGTGGGGCTGTTTGTCTACTTCTATCTCAAGAAGGGCCGCGTCGCGGTGGCCGACGCGATCGCCAAAGCCGAGGCGGAAATGCTCCAGGCCGAGGAGGAGCTCCGCAAGGCCCGCGCGGAACTTGAGATCCACCAGAAAGAACACTCGGCCCTGCCGGCACGAACGGCGGATCTGCACAAGTCCTCCCGGGAGGCCGCTGAGCGCGAAGCCGCCCGAGTCCTCGAATCCGGCCGCGTCACCGCCGACTACCTCGTGGCCGAAGCGCGGCAGCACGGCGAATACCTTTCGCAACAGGCCGTCGACCAAGTCTTCCGAGAGGTGGCGGATGCGCTCGTCGAAGGAACCCGCAAGCGCCTCGGACCCGCGCTCACGCCGGAAGCCCAATCGCGCTTGGACGGATTCTTCCTCCGGCAACTTCCCAAACAGGCGGGACAGGCATGGACTTTGTAGCCGCCACCCGCTACGCGCGCGCGATTTTTCAGGCCGCAGAACGGGCGGGCCGGCTGGACCGCGTTGCGGAAGACTTCGACCGCCTTCAGGCCCATCTGGACCAGGATTCCCGCACCCAGTTCCTGCTCGTCTCTCCCATGATCCAGTCCAAGGCCAAGGAGAAGATCACCGATCTCCTCGGGGAGAAGCTCGGACTTGACTCCACCTCCGTTCGAAGTTTGAAGGTGGTGGCCGGCCACGGGCGCGCCGCGCTGCTGCCGCTCATCCTTTCCAAGTTCCGGAAAATGCGCGACCAACACGACAACCGCGTGAGGGTCGATGCGGCCTTCGCCCATGAACCCACCCCGGAGTCCGTGAAAAGTCTGTCCGCGGCGCTCGAGGGCGTTCTCAAGAAACACGTCGTTTGCGAGACCCGCGTGGATCCCGACCTTCTCGGCGGGATCCGGCTCAAGATAGAAGACACGATCATCGACGGCAGTCTGCGGTACCAACTGTCCCGTCTGCGGCAGGAGGTGGAATCGCGCCGGCTTCCCGCCGGATAGCCCCACCCGCACCGCGCCTCAATACCGCTCGGAGGATTCTCATGGAAATCAAAGCAACGGAGATCAGTCGGATTCTGAAGGAACAGATCGAAGGGTTCGCCCCGGAAATCGATCTGGCCGAAACGGGCACGATTCTGACCGTGGGTGACGGCATCGCCAAGATCTACGGCCTCCAGAAAGCGATGGCGGGCGAACTCCTCCAGTTCCCTCACGGGCTCATGGGACTCGTGCTCAACCTGGAAGAAGACACCGTTAGCGCCGCCGTCTTCGGTGAAGTGACCCATCTGAAGGAGAACGATCTCGTCCGCCGGACCGGTCAAATCGCCTCCGTACCCGTGGGCGATCAATTATTGGGGCGCGTGGTGGATCCGCTCGGGCAGCCGCTGGACGGAGGCCCGGCCATCTCCACTAAGGAAATTCGGCGCATCGAGCTGAAGGCGCCGGGCATTGTTCAGCGCCAGGGGGTCAAGGAGCCGCTCCAGACGGGGATCAAAGCCATCGACGCCATGATCCCCATTGGTCGCGGCCAGCGCGAACTGGTCATCGGCGATCGGCAGACGGGGAAGACCGCGCTTCTCGTCGACACGATCGTCAACCAGAAAAACGAGGACGTAAAGTGCATCTACGTGGCCATCGGTCAGAAACGGTCCACCGTCGCCCAACTGGTGGACAAGCTGAAAAAGTTCGGCGCCATGTCCTACACCACGATTGTCTCCGCGACCGCCAGTGATCCGGCGCCGCTCCAGTTCCTGTCGCCTTACTCCGGCTGCGCGATGGGAGAGTATTACCGCGATTCCGGTCGCCACGCCCTGTGCATCTACGACGACCTGTCGAAGCACGCCGTGGCATATCGCCAGTTGTCGCTTCTCGTCCGCCGGCCGCCCGGACGCGAGGCCTTCCCCGGCGATGTGTTCTATCTCCATTCACGGCTCCTCGAGCGTGCCGCAAAGCTCAGCCAGGCGAAAGGCGGAGGATCCTTGACCGCCCTCCCCGTCATCGAGACGCAGGCCGGCGACGTCGCCGCCTACATTCCCACAAACGTCATTTCGATCACCGACGGTCAGATCTATCTGGAGCCGGACCTCTTCTATGCGGGCGTCCGCCCCGCCGTAAACGTCGGCATCTCCGTCTCCCGCGTCGGCGGTAGCGCCCAGAACAAGGCCATGCGAAAAGTGGCCGGCGGTCTCCGGCTCGAACTCGCCCAGTACCGCTCGCTCGAAGCCTTCGCTCAATTCGGCTCGGACCTCGACAAGGCCACGATGGCGACGCTGAATCGGGGGCGTCGGCTGGTGGAAATCCTGAAGCAAGGCCAATACGAACCCCTCTCGGTCGAGCGCCAGATCCTGATCCTCTATGCCGGAACCAAGGGCTTTTCCGACAACGTTCCCGTGGACCAGGTCGCGAGATACGAAAGAGAGCTCTACAGCTACGTGGAAACGAAGCATCCCGATGTGCTGCCCGAGATCAAGCAGAAGAGGGATCTGGACGAAAGCCTGAGCAAGAAACTCGACGCCGCGCTCGGCGAATTCACGAAATCCTTCCTGGCGTAGCGGAGGAACATGCCCAAATCTCCCAAATTCATCCGGCGGCGCATCACGAGCGTCCGGAAAACCCAGCAGATCACCAAGGCCATGAAAATGGTGGCGGCGGCCAAGTTGCGCCGGGCGCAGGAACGGATCCTCAAGTACCGGCCCTACGCCGGGGATATCGAGTCTTTGTTCTTGCGTCTGGTGATTCGCATGCGCCGTGAAGCGGCCTCTCTCCGGAGCGGTCAAGCTCCCACCCTTCCCGTTTGGGCGACGGAAGCCGTACCCGGGAGTCAGCCGGCGGTTCTCATCACCGTGGCGAGCGAGCGCGGGTTGTGCGGAAGTTTCAACACAAATCTCCTGCGCCAGGTCGAGCGATGGGCCAGGGCACGAACGGCGGCCACCTCCTTCGTGACCGTCGGACGAAAATCCAGAGACTATCTCACCCGCCGGAAATTCTCCGTCACTCGCTCCTTCAGCAGCGTAATCCCGGCCTTCGAGGAATGGATCCCGGAAATCCGATCGGAAGCCCTCACGGCGCTTTCGAGAGACGGCGCGACCGTCTTCCTCGCCTACAACAGTCTCATCACGCTCACCTCCCAAAAGCCGTTGATCCGGCCTCTCCTGCCGGTGGCCGTGCCGGAAGGATTTTCTCTGGAGCCGTCGCTTTCGTGGATCTCCGAGCCGGACCTGTTTTCACTCGCGGAGCAGGTGCTTCCCCTGTATTTGGAGAGCCAGATCCGCAAGACCCTTTACGAGTCGGAAGCGGGCGAACACTCCGCCCGGATGTCCGCGATGGAAAATGCGACCAAGAGCGCCAGGGAAATGATCGATAAACTGACACTGGAAATGAACAAAGCCCGTCAGGCCGCCATCACGAAGGAACTTATGGATATCGTCAACGGCGCCGAGGCGCTCCGGGGATGAGAACCGTGCCTTTCCCTTCACGCTTCACTCATCACACTTCACGACTCTAAAGGAGGCCACCATGGCTCAAGGACACATCGTACAAATCATCGGACCCGTCATCGACGTGGAGTTTCCACCCGGCCAGTTGCCGAATATTCTCAATGCCCTCACGATCGGTGATCTCGTCTTGGAAGCCGCCCAGCATATCGGGGAGAACAAGGTGCGCTGCATCGCCATGGATTCCACCGACGGCCTGACCCGCGGGACGGCCGTCGAGGACTCCGGAGACGTCATCAAGGTTCCCGTGGGCCGGGAAGTCCTTGGCCGCATCCTGAACGTGGTGGGCCGGCCGGTCGATGAAGGCGCCCCGATCAAGGCCAAGACCCTGTACCCGATCCACCGCGCGGCGCCCGAGTTTCAGGACCAATCCACCAAGATCGAGATGTTCGAAACCGGCATCAAGGTGGTGGATCTTCTCGAACCGTACATGAAGGGCGGCAAGATCGGCCTCTTCGGAGGCGCCGGCGTCGGGAAGACGGTGATCATCATGGAACTGATCCACAACGTGGCGATGCAGCACGGCGGCGTCTCCGTCTTCGGCGGCGTGGGAGAGCGCACACGCGAAGGCAACGATCTCTGGACCGAAATGAAGGAGTCCGGCGTTATGGGCAAAACCGCGCTGATCTACGGGCAGATGAACGAGCCCCCCGGCGCCCGCGCCCGCGTGGGTCTCTCCGCTCTCACGGTGGCCGAATACTTCCGCGACGAGGAAGGTCTCGACACACTCCTGTTCATCGACAACATCTTCCGGTTCGCCCAGGCCAACTCCGAGGTCTCCGCCCTTCTGGGCCGCATGCCCTCCGCCGTCGGCTACCAGCCCACGCTTTCAACGGATATCGGCGAGCTACAGGAGCGGATCACGTCCACCAAGAAAGGTTCCATCACTTCCGTGCAGGCGATCTACGTGCCGGCGGACGACCTCACGGACCCCGCGCCGGCCACAACCTTCGCGCACCTCGACGCGACGACGGTCCTCTCGCGGCAGATCGTCGAGATGGGGATCTATCCCGCCGTCGATCCGCTGGATTCCACGTCGCGCATCCTCGATCCCAACATCATTGGTGAAGAGCACTACATGGTGACCCGTCAGGTTCAGAAGATTCTGCAGCGGTACAAGGATCTTCAGGACATCATCGCCATTCTTGGAATGGACGAGCTGTCCGAAGACGATAAAGTCGTCGTCGGCCGCGCGCGGAAGATCCAGCGTTTCCTCTCACAGCCTTTCAGCGTGGCCGAGGCGTTCACGGGCAAGAAAGGCGCCTACGTGAAGCGCGAAGACACGATCAAGGGCTTCAAGGGAATCGTGGACGGCAAGTACGACGAACTGCCCGAGCCGGCTTTCTACATGGTGGGCTCCATCGAGGAAGCGGAGCAGAAAGCCAAGCAGTTGATGCAGTAGCCCGACACGATTCACGTTTATCCCGGTACCGGAACCTGCTCGCCACGGGCACCAACCCCGGCCCGTTCCCGGCGAATTCAGCGCGAGCAACCCCGCGGCTACTTGCCGGGGCGATCAGACCATTCGAGTCCGGCCCAGATGAGGCGGCCGGGAAGTGAGGTCGTATCCACTCTCCCCGGACGCGTGGCGATGTACTGAATTCCGTCATTGAAGAGATTCTTGGCTCCCACGCGGAGGCTTAGCCGGTCCGCCAGAAAAGCGCGAGCGAGGCTCACGTCGAATGTGCTGTATCCGTCTCCCAGCCCCCGCTTCGCAATCTGATTGAAGCGAAGGCCCAGCGTCGTCTTCCGGATGGGGGTCAGCCACGCTGCAACATCGTACATCCAGGGCGGAGCGATCTCGCCCTCGCTTGCGAGCCGGGAGTCCTTCACACCGGCCCAAGCACCGTTCACCGTCGCTTTGAGCCACCACAGGATCTGCTGGCTCCATTCCACCTCGGCGCCCAGGGACCGCGCCCAGGCGCTGTTTTCGAATCCGGGAGATGTGGGCGACGGCACTCGGTAGACCATGTCCCGGATGCGGGAGTAGAAACCGGTGGCGCGGCCCACCATGTTGGGCCGCCGGAAGACGTACGCCAACTCCCCCGTGCCCACGACTTCGAAATCGAGCGGATCGGCGGGGTTCTGTTCCGCCAACTCGAAGAAGGTCGGCGCCCGATAGCCCTCGCTGTACTGGCTTTTCAGGATATGATGTTCAGTCAGCCTCCAGACGAGGCTCAAACGGGGAGTGAGCCGCCAGTCCACATCGGAGAAATGATCGAAGCGGAGGCCGGGGGTCAGCGCCCATCGTTCACCGAGAGTGATGGAATCCTGAACGAAGAGCGATTCGACAAACCGCCTTTCATCTTTGACGAGCACGTCCGGCGGGGGCGTGGGAACCTGATTGGCCGCCGGGTCGCCGCCGCTCCCCGGCGGTCCCGCTTCTCCACCCGCCCCGCCCTCGGCCCCCCCACCTTGCCTCCTCGGCGCGGGCGGCCCGGATCCGCCGGGGCCGGTCTCCGGTCCTCCCGCCGGCTGAGCCGTGGCCCCGCCGGCGGCTCCGGCCGCGGCCGGCAGCGGCGGCCGGCGGTGGTTCGCTTCCCCAATGAGCGCCGTGGTGTGTTCGAATCCTGCGACGAGGGCGTGTCGGTGGGACGGTTCCCACCGCGCGTCGATCCCCGCGCGGAGGAGATTTCCGGCGAAATCGTCGCCGCCGCCGGCCATCGTGTTGCGGAGGAATCCTCCGCGGACGTTGACGTGAAAATCGGACGACACCTCCCGCGCATAGGACAGTTCAATGGAGCCGTCCGTCTCCGCCACCTCATCGGGAAGCGACTGCCCTTCGCCCCGGGCTTCCGGGGTGATGGCCTCGCGGAAAAGCTGTCCGGTGAGTGACCCTCCGCGCCAACCGAGCCCGAACACCCCCGTGGCCGCCTGCTCGTCCCCCTTGACGCCGTCCAGGAACGATGCCGACCGACCGCCGGTGCCCGACACATTGGCAAACATCCTGATCGGCTCCTCACCGCCGGAGGACCACGCCGCCCGCCCCCCGCCCACGGCCCGCCGCTCGGTCTCCCCGCGAGTGAACAGTCCGAAGTCGTCTTTTTTCGTGACAATGTTGATCAGGCCCATGAAGGCGAAATCGCCATGGACCACCGAGCCCGGCCCTCGAATGAATTCGATGCGATCGACCTGCTCGATCGGCATGCCCAGAATGAACGGATTGATCCCCGCGCTCTCGCGGCTGAGCGGCACGGAATCCACCAGGATCTTGATGTTCCCGGCGTTGAACGGAAAATAGAGCCCGCGCACGATCACCGACGGCCGGGCGAGCGAATCCCGCACCGGCTGAACCCCGGGCACCCGCGACAACGCCTCCCAAACATTGCGCGCACCCAATCCCTTGAGCTCGCCCGCGTCCAGCACCGTCACCACGCCCGGCACGAAGTCCGCGTTCATGCGGGTTCGTGTGGCAATCTCCGTCTCCTCTTCGATGAGGCTCAGCAGCTCCTCCATCTCCGGCTGATCTTCGCCCGCGGAGGCGGGGCTTGCCGCCGGGCCCGAATCCATCTCCCCGCCGTCCATCCTCTCGGCACCCCGGTCCCGCGCCGGCTCTCCGGCGGCATGCGCCTGCTCCACGGCCACCAACAGCATCACAACGATTCCCCATGCCCATCTTCCGATCATGCGGCCTCCTTCTGTACGCCCTGCACGATGTTTTCCTTCCGCCTCGTCACTCCATCCATATGAACAAACCGGTTCCGCCCTCCGGTCTTCGCCTCGTAGAGAAGCCGGTCGGCCGCCTCGAGGGCGGCGAGGGCCGATTCTCCCGACCCGGGCATCAGGGTGACCGCCCCGCCGCTGACCGTCACGCGGTCGGCGCACTCGGATGCCGCATGTCGGAGATCGAGCGCCGCGATGGCATCGAGAACGTGGGCCAGGAGGATTCGCGTGGACCTCGCATCCGCCGCCGGCAGAACGAGGGCGAACTCCTCGCCGCCGTATCGGGCCAGGAGGTCCCCCGGCCGCCGCGCGAAGCCGGCCACGGCCCTGACCACGGATCGCAGGCACTCATCGCCGCGGGCATGGCCGTACGTGTCGTTGTATTTCTTGAAGTAGTCCACATCGAGGATGCCCACGGAAAAGACGGAACTCTGGCGAACGGCCCTCGACCATTCGGATTGAAGAGCCTCGTCGAAACGCCCGCGATTGGCAACCCCCGTGAGGGGATCGATCGACGCCATCCGCTCCAGAAGGTCCCGCGTCCCCTTCAGTTCGAGGTGGGTGCGAACGCGGGCGCGGACGACGGAGGGCCGGATGGGTTTGGTGATGTAGTCCACCCCGCCGAGGTCGAAACCCAGGGTTTCATCCTCATCGCCGTCGATGGCCGTCACGAAGATGACCGGGATGTGCCGGGTCCGATCGTCGGATTTGAGCCGGCGGCACACCTCGAATCCACCGAGATCGGGCATCACCACATCGAGCAGGATCAGATCCACGCGATTGGCTGCCGCCAGGCTCATCGCCGTTTCGCCCGACGTGGCGAAATAGAGTTCGTATTCGTGCCCGAGGGACTCGGCCAGAATCTGGATGTTGGAGGGTTGGTCGTCCACGATGAGGACCCGGCGCCTGGCCAGACAATCGAGGCTCACGTCGCGCCCTCCGGCGTGAGGCCCAGCTCGCTTATGAGCGCTTCCAGATGGGCGGAGGCGGACTGAAAGTCAAGCCTGTCGATGGCCGCTCCCAGCCGGACCAGACTTTCGCTCGTGGTCCCTCCGAGCTCCCGCTGAATCTCCGCAAACTGTTCCAAAGCGCCGAGATGGTTTCTCCGGAGATGCTCCTTCATGAGGTCGATCAGGGGAAGGATCCGGACGGTTCCGCCGTTCGAGCCGTTGGGACCGGGCGGGCGGGACGGCGCCTCGGGAATCCGCTTGATGACGGCCGCGGACGATTCGACCTCGGCCAGGGCCGATTCCAAGCCGTCCAACGAGACCTCCCCCGAGGCGGGGTCTCGCAAGTGCCGTTCCGCTTCGGCGGCGGCCGCCGCCACGCGGTGGGCTCCGAGCGTCGCCGCCGAGCCTTTGAGCGTGTGCAGGAGGGCCATGGCACCCGCACGATCGCCCGACCCCAGCAGGCCCAGAAGTCGATCCACCGCCTTCCGGTTCTCGAGAACGAATTCCGGAATCAGCCGCCGGTAAAGCGAGACGTTACCGCTCACCCTTCGCAAGCCGTCCTCCATTTTGAGGCCGGGGAGCTCCGGTGGGAGCGGCCCCGTGGAGAGGGGCGCCGGCGTGGACGTCCCGCCCGCGCGCACTTTCAGCCAGCGGGCCATGACTCCCACAAGGTTCTTTTCATCGATCGGTTTTGGGAGATAGTCGCTCATCCCCGCCTTGAGGAACCGCTCGCGGTCGCCCATCATCGCGTGGGCCGTAAGGGCGATCACCGGGAGAGCCTCCAGCCGCGGCTGGAGGCGCATCCGACGCACGGTTTCCAAGCCGTCCATCTCCGGCATTTGAACATCCATCATCACGGCGTCGAACCGTCCTTTTTCGAGAGCGTCCAGCGCCTCGAAACCGTTGCGCGCCTCGGCCACCTCCAGGCCAAGCCCGCCCAGCATCTCCCGAGCGACTTCACGATTGATGGCATTGTCCTCCACGAGGAGAACCGATTGGCCGGGTACGAACTGAATCGTGGAAGGGGCGGGCGCCGCCGGCATGGCCTCGTCCGTCGGATGGAGAACTTTCATGATGGCGTCGTGCATGGAGGACGGACTGATCGGTTTGTGGAGCACCACCTCGATGCCCGCCTGCCGCGCGAGGCGTTCCGCTTCGTCCCGATCGTAGGCGGTGACCAGGATCACGGGCAGCCGGGTCGGCGCCGTCAATCGGGCCAATTCGCGCGCGGTCTCGGTTCCGTCCAAGTCCGGCATTCGCCAATCGAGAACCGCCACGCGGAAGGGCGCTCCCTGCTGGAGGGCGCGTTTCGTCTCTTCCACAGCCTCGGGACCCGACGACACGATGGTGGCCCGGCACAAGAGGGAGCGAAGCATTTCGCCCATGACCGCGCGCGCGTTCGCATTGTCGTCGGCCACCAGAACGGGCAGGTTCCGGAACTCATCCGCCAGACGGCGGGGACCCACGGGGCCGCGGGGGAGGTCGAACGTCGCCGTGAAACTGAAGGTGCTCCCCTTCCCCGGCTCGCTCTCGACGTGCATCTCGCCTCCCATCATGGAGACGAGGCGGCGACTGATGGCCAGCCCGAGGCCGAGGCCGCCGAACCGGCGCGTCATGGACGTATCGGCCTGCGTGAACGGCTCGAACATGGCCTTCAGGAGCTCGGGGGCGATGCCGGGTCCCGTATCGCGGACGGAGAATTTCAGGATGGCATGATCACGGCGCAGTTCACCGCAATCGACCTTGACCACGATCTCCCCCTGCTCGGTGAACTTCAGGGCATTGCCCATCAGATTGAGGAGAACCTGTTTGAGCCGCACGGAATCGCCCCGGAGGCGGCGCGGGACGTCGGGGGCGGTGGAAAACAAGATCTCGAGATTCTTGTCTGCCGCCTTCAATCCGATGACATCCGCCAACTCGGAAAGCAGGTCGTCGAAATCGAAATCGATCCGCTGGATTTCCAGGCGCGAGGCCTCGATCCGGGACAGGTCGAGGATGTCTTCGACCAATTCGATCAGCAGGTGGGCCGACGCCTGGGCCTTGGCCAGGTAGCCGCGCACCTTCGGCTGCGCCTCGCCGGCGCGCAGGGCAAGCGACGTGAAACCGACCACCCCGTTCAACGGCGTGCGGAGCTCGTGGCTCATGTTGGCCAGGAAAAGGCTCTTGGCGCGGTTGGCCGATTCCGCCTCATCCTTCGCGTGGCGCAGCTCCTCCTGCACGTGGCGCTGCGCGGTGACGTCGCGGGCGATGCCGTCGTATCCCGTCACTCTCTTGAGCTCGTTCCGGAGGGTCACTTCGGAGAATTCGATGTGATGCGGATGACCCCCTTCGTCGGCAAGGTCGACCTCGAAGGTGCGCTCCGGTGAGGAGGAGCCGTCCGCCGGAGCGACCGGCTTGCTCAGCAGCTCCCGATGGCGCGCGATGAAGTCATCGGGCGAAAATCCAAGGACACCGCGGACCGACTCGCTCGCGGACGTGAGGCGGCCCTTTTCGTCTTTGGTGTAGACAAACGTATTGCTCAGGCTGTTGACAAGGCGGTTGTACCGCTTCTCCTGCTGCCACAGTTCGCGTTCGGCCCGTTCCCGCTGTGCGCGCTGCCGGTCCAGCCGGCGGAAGGAAAGGAGGGAGAGGGTCGAGACCAGGAGGAGCAGCGCCAAGCCGCCTATCGAAACGCCCCACATGCTTCGGCGGACGTCCTGGGAAAGTCTCCGGTACGGCCGATCGTCAACCTGGACGTACGCCACTCCCAGGAGCTCGCTGCTGCCGGGGTTGTAGAGCGCGACCTCGACTCGAAATCCCGAGCCGCCGAGCGCCCCTCGGCGCAGGTCCAGGGTGCCCTCCACGGCCTTGACCACCTCATAATCCACCTGGAGTTCGACGCTCAGAAAAAAGGGCGTATCGGTCTTCGAGTCGCGAAGGAGGAGGAGCTCGTCCAGCATCCCCACGAGATTGCGCACGCGCGCCTCGCCCTCGCCGCTGAGAAGCGAGGAGGCGATCGCGTTCGCCTGGGAGCGGGCGAGGACCTCGGCCTGCATCGCGGCCTCCCGCTTCAGCCTCGGTTGCAGGATCCCCTTCCAGGAAATGAGCATGACCCCGAGTAGAAGGAGCGCCAGCACGACGAACGCTCCCGAAAGAAGCACGTACGCCCCGCGCTCGTTCGTGGCCCATTCGCGTCCGGCGGGAGAAGTCATGGATAGGCCTTCGTGACTTTCATGAAAAACGGCTTGAGCGAGATACGTGAGGCTTCGAGAGTCCGCGTGTTGATGTAGGGCCGGACCTGCGCCTCCACGGACACCCCGCCGAGCACGCCGCTCTCCACGTCACCCTCGAACGGGGAGTAGACGATGAGGCCGTTCCGGATCCCATATTGGATGACGGACCTCAGCCTTGCGGGATCCAATGCCTCCGCGATGAAGATCCCCACTGGGGCCCTCCCTTCGTAGGCATTGAACGCGGAATCGGAATGGATTTCCGCCAGGACCGGCAACCCTCGGATCGCTTCGCCGCCGGATGGGCCGCCAACGTTCAGGCCATCCGCCAACTCGCGCGCCCGGCTCTTTTCACGTTGATAGAAGAAGACGATCAGGAGCCGGCCGTCGTCCGCAACCTTGTGCTCCAGTCCGACGTCCGCCGCCACAAGCGCCCGAAAGAGCCGTAGGCCGGCGCGAATGCGTGTTTCATCGCTCCCGGCCGCTGCGCTCCGGCCGAGATCCACCGCGGCCATCAAGCCGAACGCCGCCGCCACGCGGGCCGTGCGACTCAGAATGCCGGAGCTACCGTGCGGAACATGACGCTCCACGGACAACCTCCCCAGGTCCAATGGCCACCATTCAACTCGCTTTCTCCGCCTTCATCGCAACGTGCATTATAGACCGCCCCTGTCTACAATCAAAGCCCAATTCCGCTTGGCGCTTATGCGCATCCCACAGTCAAATGCCGGGGATACGACGAACTGCCCGAGCCGGCCTTCTACATGGTGGGTTCCATCGAGGAGACGGAGCAGAAGGCCAAGCAGTTGATGCAGTAAGAGCCGGCTCTATTGAGGCCGAAGCTCGATAGCGGCTATCGTGTTTCGGCCTCGAATCATCCGTCAGAAATAGTACCGGGCGCCGAGCCCACCCTGGAGATCGAACGACGTCTCGGGGACAAGCCTCATGCCGGGCACGATCTCGAGGAAAACGTCCACCGGCGCCCGGTGGAACAGATAGGTAAGCCCGATGGGCACCCGCACGCCGGCCTCGATGTCCTCCTCTCGAACACTGAGCCGTCCGCCTGCTCCTGCATAGACCGGAAACATCCCCATCGCCTCCGCCCCCGGTCCCGCTTCACGCCGCTTCCGACGATCCAAGAGATCGGCGACGGTCCACAGATAGTCCGCCTGAACCTGGAAAAACTCCCGTCGAAGTGAGTAGGCCGCTCCCCCCTGAATCGCCTGGTTGGAGTGGATCCAGTATTTCGCGCTTATTCCGGTGGGCTCCCCCACCATGATCCCCAGTCCTGCGGGCCTGGAATCGACGTCAAACGCCCACGATCCCCGGCAGCCTGCCCAGGTAAGAACAAGCGCCATGCTCACCAAGATAGTCTTCATCCTCTTGCTCCGGCTTCCCGAGGCTAAACCCCGTGCCATGGAGGGTACGGGGCTCAGCCTCTAACTCATCCCACCCCGGCACGAGCCATTTTCCCAGCTTTTCGTTTTTAGACGCAGCGTCCATTCGCTCACCCTACTCTCGGCGCAGGGGCCCGCCAATGGGCATCCCACCCCAAATGGGGAGGGAGCGACTACCCCCCCCTTCAGTTCGGTCGTGCAGTCAGGCCGCGCTCCATGGCGTAGCGTGTCAGTCCGGCGATGGTGTGAATCTCCAGCTTGTTCATCACGCTCTGCCGGTGCTTCTCAATCGTCTTCACGCTGATCGACAATTCCGTGGCCATTTCTTTGTTGCTGTATCCCTCGGCCACGAGCTGCAACACCTCCCGCTCCCGTTGGGTCAGCGCGTGCGGCTGCCCGTTTCCGGGGCCGCCTCCCCGCGCCTGCGATCGGAAATCCCCCACGAGGAACTTGTTCACGGCGGGGCTGAAGTAGGCGTTTCCCTTCGCCACTTCCCGGATCGCCGTGAGAAGCTCCGATACCGCCCGGTGCTTGATGAGATACGCCGAAGCGCCCGCTTCCACGGCGCGGTGGACGTATTCCATCTCGGCATGCATGGACAACAGGACCGTGGCGGTACCGGGGCACGTCCTCCGGATCTGCGCCACGGCATCGATCCCGTTCAGGAGCGGCATCGCGATGTCCAGCACGGCCACATCCGGATGGATCTTGCTCGCCGCGCCTACCGCCGCCCGGCCCGTGTCGACATCCGCCACCACCTCCATGTCTTTCTCGCCGCTGATGAGGGATTTCAGGCCTTCCCTCACGATGGTGTGATCATCCGCCACCAGGACCGTAATCTTTCTTGAAGTCATGGTTTCCTCCTTCTCTTCGTTTCCGCCGGTTGGGGCGATCGGACGGGCACCGTCACCCTCAGCGAACGTCCCCCGCCGGGTCGTCGTATCCAGAGGGCTTTTCCCCCGGCCAGAGTCACCCGCTCCTCAATTCCCACAATCCCCAATCCACCGCCTAAGCGGACACGTTTGCCCCCCTTTGAATACCTGCCGTTCCGGCCATCGTCCGCGACGGTCAAAATCGCCTCCCGAGGCCAGACGTCCAAAGTCAATCGGGCCTCATGCGCTTTGGCGTGCTTCATTACGTTCGTCAGCGCCTCCTGCACCACCCGAAGGAGCGTCGTCTCGGTCTCCCGGCTCAGCCGACGCGCCGCTCCCGAGGATCTGACCCGCACACGCACTCCCGACATCGCCGATACCTGGCGCGCCACCGCCCTCAAAGCCGGGGCCAGAGACATGTGGTCGAGCAGCTCCGGGCGCAGGCCGTGGGCGATCCGGTGGATCGATTCCAACCCCTCGCGAACGGCATTCTGCAGAACGACGATTTTCCCCATGTTCCCGTCCAAGCGCCCCGCCGCTTTCTTCAGCCGCTCCAACCCCAGGTCCACGCCCGTCAGCACCTGACCGAGACCGTCGTGCAATTCCCGACTAATTCTTTTCCGCTCCTCCTCCTGCACGTGGATGAGTTCCCGTGAAACCCTTCGGAGGGCCCGTTCCGCCGTGCTGGCCTTCCGAAAAGCGCGCTTGTAGTGATTCTCGCTTTTCCCCAAGGCATCCGTAACTCGTTCCTTCTCCTCCGTCAGATGCCGGTGCTCGATGGCCATCCGGACGGACTGCCCCAGTTTCTCCAGTCGGTCCTTCAAAACGTAGTCGTAGGCGCCGTGCCGGATGGCCGACGCCGCCAAGTCCTCCCCAACCGCCCCCGACACGAGGATCAGCGGCACGCGCAGTCCCTTCTCCTTCAACAGATCGAGTGCCCGGAGGCCGTCGAATCCCGGCAGGCGGTAGTCCGCCAATATCACATCGAGGTCCGGGGACAACTTCGCCAGATAATCTTTTTCCGTCTCGGCGCGAATCGCCTCCGGAGCGAAGCCCGCCCGCCGGAGCCACTCGACGCAGAAGTGCGCGTCGTCCTCGGAATCCTCCAAGAGGAGTACGCGAAGCGGCTTCCGCGCGCGAAGGGACGGGACGATGGCTCCCAAGCTTGCCGCGGCTGCTGAGGTCACTTCCTGCTCCCCCTTTTCCGAATCAGGACGAAAGTTTCCGCCCCATTTTTCCGCCACGATGGCCATTCCCGGGTACGCGGCTTACCCGGCTCCAGTATTCCAGGAATTTCTTGACCATCCACTCCAAATCCGTCAGCCGTGTCGGCTTGACGAGATACGACACGACTCCCTGTTCGTAGGAACGCACCATGTCTTCCTCGCGGGAACTTGTGGTCAGGATCGCCACGGGGATGTGGCGGTACCTTGGGTCCCCCTTGAGCTGCCGGAGCACTTCGAATCCATCCGCCTTCGGCATCCGGATGTCCAGCACGATTAGATTCGGAGTGCCGGCCTTGGCGTGGGGGCCTTCACGCCGCAGGAATTGGATGGCCTCCTCCCCGTCGCGGGCAACGCCCAGGAGTCGCGCGTACCGGGTTTTTTCAAGAACTTCACGAAAGAGGAACGCATCGTCCTCGTTGTCTTCCACGTAAAGGAGGTCCAGCGCCGGAACGGTCACATGCCCCCCTTCATCGGAACGCTGAACCGGAAGGTCGCCCCACGGCCCGGCTCTGATTCCACCCATAATTTACCTCCATGTCTTTCGACGATTCGCTTGCAGATCGTCAGGCCCATGCCGTTTCCCGGATAGTCCGAAGAAGGATGCAGCCTCTGAAAAATGACGAAGATCCGATCGAAGTAGCGCGGATCGATCCCGATCCCGTTGTCCCGCACGGAAAAGATCCACTCCGAGTCCCGCCGGTCGGCGGAGACATGGATCTGCGGGGCCGCCTTTTCCTGGAACTTCACGCCATTCTGAATGAGATTCTGAAGCAACTCCTGCATCCGCATCGAATTGGCCCACACGGAGGGCAACGGATCGTGCGTGACCACCGCCCCCGTGCTCTTGATCATGGCATCCAGGTTCGACACCGCGGATTCCAGCACGCTTTCCATCTCGATGGTTTCAAACGGGCTCTCCCCGGTCGACACCCGCGAGTAGTTGAGGAGGTCCCGGATCAGGCTGTGCATCCGATCCGCGCCTTCGAGGATTTTTTCCAGATACTTCCGGCCCTTGGGATCGAGTTTTCGCCGCCCTGCACGCTCCAAGAGCTGCGCGTAGTTGCCCACTTTCCGGAGCGGCTCCTGGAGATCGTGAGAGGCGACGTAGGCGAACTGCTCGAGCTCTTCATTCGATCGGGCCAATTCCTTCGCATTCATCTCGAGTTCACGGGCGTACCGTTGCACCTCGACCAGTCGCTTCTCCTGCTCCCTCCGGATGATTTCCTGAAACTGCATCTCCTGGATCTCCCGGGCCTGCCTCCGCACCTGCTCCGATTTCCTGAAGAGTTCGACAAATACCGATACCTTCGAGCGCAGAATTTCCGGCGGAAAGGGCTTCAGGATGTAGTCGACCGCCCCCAGCGAATACCCACGGGAAACGTGCTCCATCTCCGTATTGACGGCAGTGACGAAGATGATCGGGATGTGCCTGCATTTGTCCCTGGACCGGATCAGGGCCGCCGTCTCGAAGCCGTCCATCCGCGGCATTCTCACATCCAGGAGGATGAGGGCGATTTCCCTCTCCAACAGATGCTTGAGCGCCGCCTCACCGGATGCCGCCCGCAGCATGTTCAGGTCCATGTCACCCAGCACGGCTTCCAGGGCGAGGAGGTTTTCCGCGCGATCATCCACCAGGAGAACGGTCGGCCGCCGCTCCCCGGCCTCCATGTAGGTTTGCGGGCCGTTCGGCTTGACCAGCGGCCCGGGTTGAAGTTCAAACATCGTTCGTCACGCTACCCTTCGGTATGTGTGCGGGGCGCCCTCCATCGGCTGGTAGGAGTACTTTCCGAACTCGGGCGGCGGGGCCTCGGCGTTCCCCAACGCGATCACCCCGGACAGGCACAGGCTTGCATGAAACACCCCGAAGATTCTCCGCTTGTAGGACTCGCTGAAGGGCTCCAGCACGCCCCGGGCCACGATGAGCACGAATTCGTTGAACGAGCTGTCGGTGGCGAGATGGTGCGATACGCGCACGATTCGGTCTTTCAGATCCGAGTCGAGAACCGCTCTCTGCCGAACGATCTTGAAATAGTCCGGTAGTTTCGCTCGACCTCCGGAGGCCGCATAGGCGGAGTCCGAGGCTTTCATCACCCCGACGGGGACGGTACGCGAGTCTTCCGGCGCGCCCGCCACGCCTGTTCGGCGGGAGACATAGATCGTGGATCGATCCGCCAGACCCGCCTCCCTCAGAACGATGGCCAGGGACTCCGCTTCGAACCCGCCCTCCACCAACTGCCAGATCCGGATGAAGGGAAAGGTGCGCAGATAGGGCGCGATGGACTTCCGGACGGTTCGGAAGAATTCCGGAGGTTCGAACAGCCGGCGTCCGTTGCCGGACACATCCTGCATGAGCCGGTTGAAGCAGGGACCCTCCCGGAGCAGCTTTTCCTGGAGACCTGAAATGCTGCGAACCTTTTCCTCTCGCACCCGTTTCCGGATGCGTGGACCCAACCAGGCCGGATCGTAGGAGCGCAGATCGAAGCCGTAGCGGGCGAAGATGCCCTGCAGCAGAAGCTGCATCTCCACCGACTCCGTTTCGCCGCCCGACACCGTGGCTCCCGCGCCCGTTATCGATCCAGCGACACGCGCAGGAGCGACAGGAGCTGGTCCGGGTCCACCGGCTTGGCGATGTAGTCGGACGCCCCCGCCTCGATACATTTCTCACGGTCTCCTTTCATGGCCTTCGCGGTCAGCGCGAGGATCGGCAGGCTCTTGAATTGCCTGTCCTTCCGGATCTCGCGCATCGTTTCGTACCCGTCCATTTCGGGCATCATGATGTCCATCAGCACCACGTCCACATCCGGGGTGTCCTTCAACAGCCGGATGCCCTCGCGGCCGTCCCCGGCGTGGAGCACGTTCATCTTCTGCGTCTCAAGGATGCTCGTGACGGCGTAGATGTTCCGGATGTCGTCGTCCACCACGAGCACCTTCTTTCCCTGGAGAACCCGGTCCACCTGCTGCACCTGGCGGATCATCTGGCGCTTGGACAGCGGAAGATCCGCCATGCGCTGGTGCAGGTAGAGTGCGGTTTCGGCCAGGAGCCGTTCGGGCGACTCCGCATCCTTCACGATGATGGATTGCGCGAAGCGGCGCAGTTTCCGCTCTTCCTTCGGGCTCAGGTCCTTCCCGGTGTAGACGATCACGGGAATGTGCCGGAGGCCGGCCTCCTTTTCCGCTTTCTCAAGGAATTCGATGCCGCTCAGGCCGGGAAGCCGCAGATCCAGAATGGCGCAGTCGATGGCCCCCGATGAGAGCGCGGGGAGCGCCTCTTCGGCCGAGGCGACGGCCACGACGTCCACGTTCGGATCGCTCAGGAGCTCCGTCAGACTCTGCCGCTCCGTCGCATTGTCCTCGATGACCAGGACGCGTTTTTTGCGCTTCTCAACCGAGCCCCGGATTTGATCGAAGACCGCTGCCAGGGCCGATCGGTTGGGCACTTTCTCCATGCATCCGGCGGCCCCCAGCCGGTAACCCCGGTCCCGATCCTCGGTGGCGGTGATGATGTACACCGGGATGTGGCGCGTTTCCGCATCGTGCTTGAGCCGGTCCAGAATGGACCACCCGTCCATGTCCGGCAACCGGATGTCCAAGGTCACGGCGTCCGGCTTGAAGCGCCTCGCCAGGGCCATCCCTTCCTCCCCTCGCTCCGCCACCACGCCCTTGAAGCCTTTTTCATGGGCCAGGTCCCAAAGGATGTGACCGAAGCTGGGGTCGTCGTCCACGATCAGCACCAGGCGATCGCCAGGCTCCACCAACTCCCGGTCATCGACCAGCTCCCGCCTCGCAAACGAAGCGATTTGGATTTCCGAAACGTCCGCGCCTCGCTCCTGCACGGACGCGGCCGCTTCCGCCGCGCGGATTTCGGCTGCCACGCCAATCGTTTTAGGGAAGCGGGCCGGGAGGTAGAGCGTGAACACGCTCCCCGCTCCCGGTGTGCTGACCACCCCGATTTCGCCGCACAGGAGCCGGCTGAGTTCGCGGCTGATCGAGAGGCCCAGACCCGTTCCGCCGTATTTCCGGCTCGTGCCCCCCTCGGCCTGTTGGAACGCTTCGAAGATGATTTTCTGCTTGTCCAGCGGGATACCGATGCCCGTGTCGATCACCGAGAACGCCAGCACGCTTTCCGCGCCCGTGAGGAAGGACTGGTCACCCGTCCATCCCTCGCGCGCCGCATCGATGCGCAGGAGAACCTTGCCGCGCGCCGTGAATTTGAACGCGTTGGACAGGAGGTTCTTCAGAACCTGCTGGAGCCGCTTCGCGTCCGTCTGGACGAACTTCGGAAGCGATTCGCCCAGCTCGATGGAAAACTCCAGGGATTTCTGGACGGCGACCTGCCGGAAACCGCGTTCGACGTAGTCCTTGAGATCGTCGAAGTAGACGTCCGCCACGTCCACCGTCATCTTGCCTGCCTCGATCTTGGAGAGGTCCAATATGTCGTTGATGAGGTTCAGGAGGTCCGTGCCCGAACCGTGGATGGTGCGGGAGAACTCCACCTGTTTGTCCGTGAGGTTCCGGTCCGAATTCTCCGAAAGCATCTTGGCGAGAATGAGGAGGCTGTTGAGGGGTGTCCGGAGTTCATGGGACATGTTGGCCAGGAATTCCGATTTGTACTTGGAAGTGAGGGAAAGTTGTTCCGCCTTTTCTTCGAGGGCTTTTCGGGCCAGCTCCACCTCGCGGTTTTTCCGTTCCACTTCCGTCTTCTGTTCCGCGAGTTGATGGGCCTTTTCGGCCAGTTCTTCGTTGGTCTTCTTGAGTTCGAGCTGTTGTCCCTGAAGCTCCTGCGCCAACGCCTGGGATTTCTGGAGCAGCTCCTCCGTGCGCATGGTGGCCGCGATGGTGTTGATCATGATCCCGATGCTTTCCGCGAGCTGATCGATGAAGGTGAGGTGGATTTCGCTGAAGGGGTCGAACGAGGCCAGTTCAATGACCGCCCGGGTTTCGCCCTCGAACAGGATGGGGAGAACCACGACGCTGCGGGGTTGCGCCTTGCCCAAGGCGGAGGCGATCTGCACGAACCCCGCCGGCACGTTGGCCAGCAGAATGCGCTTTTTCTCCAGGGCGCACTGTCCGATGAGTCCCTCGCCCAGTTGGAAACGTTCCAGCGAGCCGGACTCCGGACGGTGCGCGTAGCTGGCCAGGGGACTGAGGTATGAACCGTTGTCCGTTCGCGCGTGGATGTAGAACACCCCCTGCTGCGCGTTCAGGAGCGCGGCCAACTCCGACATGATGAGCCGGGAGACCGTGACGAGGTCGCGTTGGCCCTGGATCATGGCGGCGAACCGCGCGAGGTTGGTCTTGAGCCAATCCTGCTGCGTGTTCTTCTCCGTCGTCTCCTTGAGGTTCCGGATCATTTCGTTGATGTTGTTCTTCAGCGCCTCCACCTCGCCGCGGGTTTCGACGGCGATCGAGCGGGTCAGATCGCCCTTCGTCACGGCGGTGGCCACGTCGCCGATGGCGCGCACCTGAGTGGTCAGGTTGGCGGCCAGTTGGTTCACGTTTTCCGTGAGATCTTTCCAGATGCCCGCGGCGCCGGGAACGCGGGCCTGACCGCCGAGCCGGCCCTCCACGCCCACTTCGCGCGCCACGGTGGTCACCTGGTCGGCGAAGATCGCGAGCGTGTCGATCATTTCGTTGATCGTGTCGGCCAGCGAGGCGATTTCTCCTTTGACTTCGAAGGCCACCTTCTTCTTGAGGTCGCCCGTGGCCACGGCGGTCACGACTTTCGCGATGCCGCGCACCTGGTCCGTGAGGTTCGCCGCCATCTGGTTCACGTTGTCCGTGAGGTCTTTCCACGTGCCGGACACACCCTTCACATCGGCCTGACCGCCGAGTTTTCCTTCCGTACCGACATCGCGGGCCACGCGTGTGACTTCCGAAGCGAAGGCGCTGAGCTGGTCCACCATCGTATTGATCGTGTTCTTGAGGGTGAGGATTTCGCCTTTGACGTCGACCGTGATTTTACGGGAGAGATCGCCTTTGGCCACGGCGGTGGTCACTTCGGCGATGTTTCGCACCTGGCCGGTGAGGTTGGCCGCCATACGGTTCACGTTGTCCGTGAGGTCTTTCCACGTGCCGGACACGCCTTTCACGTCGGCCTGGCCACCCAGCTTTCCTTCCGTGCCCACCTCGCGGGCCACGCGGGTCACTTCCGAAGCGAACGCGCCGAGCTGGTCCACCATGGTATTGATGGTGCTCTTGAGGGCGAGAATTTCCCCCTTCACGTCCACCGTGATCTTGCGGGAGAGGTCGCCTTTGGCCACGGCCACGGTGACTTCGGCGATGTTTCGAACTTGGCCCGTGAGGTTCGCGGCCATGCGGTTCACGTTGTCCGTGAGATCTTTCCAGGTGCCGGACACGCCCTTCACCCGCGCCTGTCCGCCGAGCTTCCCTTCCGTGCCCACCTCACGGGCGACACGGGTCACTTCCGAGGCGAACCCGCTGAGCTGGTCCACCATGACGTTGATCGTGTTCTTGAGGGCAAGAATTTCGCCCTTTACGTCCACCGTGATCTTCCGGGAGAGGTCGCCTTTCGCCACGGCGGTCGTCACTTCGGCGATGTTTCGAACTTGTCCCGTGAGGTTTGCCGCCATGCGGTTCACGTTGTCCGTGAGGTCCTTCCACGTGCCGGACACGCCCTTCACACGCGCCTGCCCGCCGAGTTTCCCTTCCGTGCCCACTTCGCGGGCTACACGCGTAACTTCGGAAGCGAACGCGCCGAGCTGGTCCACCATGACGTTGATCGTGTTCTTGAGGGCGAGAATTTCTCCCTTCACGTCCACCGTGATCTTGCGGGAGAGGTCGCCCTTCGCCACGGCGGTCGTCACCTCGGCGATGTTTCGGACTTGTCCCGTGAGGTTCGCCGCCATGCGGTTCACGTTGTCGGTCAAGTCCTTCCACGTGCCGGATACGCCTTTCACGTCCGCTTGTCCGCCGAGTTTTCCTTCGGTGCCCACCTCGCGGGCCACACGCGTGACTTCCGAAGCGAACGCGCCGAGCTGGTCCACCATCGTGTTGATGGTGTTCTTGAGGGCGAGAATTTCCCCCTTCACGTCCACCGTGATCTTGCGGGAGAGGTCGCCCTTGGCCACGGCGGTCGTCACTTCGGCGATGTTTCGAACTTGTCCCGTCAGGTTCGCCGCCATGCGGTTCACGTTGTCCGTGAGGTCCTTCCACGTGCCGGACACGCCTCTCACGTCGGCCTGTCCGCCCAGTTTTCCTTCCGTGCCCACTTCGCGGGCCACGCGGGACACTTCCGATGCGAACGCGCTGAGCTGCTGCACCATCGTATTGATCGTGGTGGCGGCGCGAAGGTATTCGCCTTTCAGCGGACGATCCTCGATTTTGACTTTCATGGTTTGCGAGAGGTCGCCCTGCGCCACGGCGCCGATGACGCGGATGACTTCGGCCGTGGGCTGAATGAGGTCGCCGATGATGGCGTTCAGCGAGTCGACGCTGTCCTGCCAGGATCCTTTGGCTTCCGGAAGAGCCGCGCGCTGGGTCAGTTTTCCTTCGCGGCCTACGACCCTACGGATTCGTTCGAACTCGCGGGCCATCCCGGCGTTCAATCCGATCACGCCGTTCAGCAGGGAGGCCAGCTCCCCACCGGTGCCGTTCCCGTGCACCCTCATCCGCGCTTTGAAGTTTCCTTTGCTCAATTCGCGCACGACGCGGAGCACTTCCTTAATCAAGACTTCGGGCTTATCCGTTTCCGCGCGACCGGGTGAGGGGGGCTTGACCGACCAGGCGACGTGATGAGGGACCTCCCCGGTCACCAATCGGTCCTCAGGAACCCCTTCTTCTCTGTCTTTCATGATACCTCCCCTTTGTACGCTGACTACCGGGACCTTAAGGCGGAGCCGGCAATGACACGCCGGCCGATCGTGTTCCAACCTCCACGTGCGTGTATTGAAGAATTATGGACACCAAATGATCGGCATCCACGGGTTTCTTGACGAACGTGGTGGCCCCGGCCGCCATGACCTTGTCCTGAAGACCTTTGCCTTCGTATCCCGTGATGGCGATGACCACGGTATCCTTGAGTTCGGACCTGGAGCGGATTTGTTCACAGACTTCGATCCCGTCCATCCCCGGCATCAGGATGTCCAGAATGACGACATCCGGCCTCAGTTGCGCAATCTTGTAAACTCCCTCGAACCCGCTCGATGCGGTTTCCACAAGCAGCTTACGCGCGGTCAATCGGCGTCTCAGGTTCTTCGTCATTTCTTCGTCGTCATCGACCACCAACACCGTCGGTCGATGAAGATCCAACCCTTCGGGTGCTTCCATCTTGTGGGCGTCGAGAAACGATCGAAGGTCGGCCGGCCGGACCCGCCGGTGCCCACCGACGGTGCGAAAGGCGATCAGATGGCCGCCATCGATCCAGTCGGCCACCGTCGAGGGATACACATGAAAGAGATCCGCGATTTCCGACGTGCTGTAGAACTTTTTCTCCTTCATGATCCGGGGTCTTCTTTCCTCCTCCACATAAATTATATCCCCCTTTTACAGGAATCACCGCTTTTGTCAAGCTTCCGAGGATTGATCGCCCCGGGGCCGGTGCTTGCCGACGCCCCGCTCGGTGGCATCCGGCCATTCGCGGGACGGCTTTGCCTTCCTGGCGCCGCCCCGCTCGGTGGCATCCGGCCATTCGCGGGACGGCTTTGCCTTCCTGGCGCCGCCCCGCTCGGTGGCATCCGGCCATTCGCGGGACGGCTTTGCCCTCCTGGCGCCGCCCCCCTTGAGCCTCCACTTCTTGACCCATCCGGACAGAAGCGAGCGGTTCACGCCCAAGTCCACTGCCGCCAGGGAGATGTTCCCTCCCGTCCGCAGGAGAGCGTCTCGGATCGACCGCACCTGCACCTCCTCCAGAACGTCCTTCAATTTATAGGCGCCCGATCCCTTCTTCACGGGGCTTCCTCCCACGAGATCCAGCTTGTGACGGAAATCCTGAACCTCCAACCGGGCGGTGGCGCACACGACATAGGCATTCCGCAATGTATTCTCCAGTTCGCGCACGTTTCCCGGCCAGCGGTAAGCCGAGAGAAGCGCAAGCGCATCGCCCGCGATCGATTTCGGCGCCCCACCCTCCTCCCGGGCGATTTCCTTTAGAAAGGCATCGACCAGAAGCGGGATGTCCCCTCCGCGTTCCCGGAGCGGCGGGACCGGCACATGGAAAACACACAATCGGTAGTACAAATCCTCCCGGAACTGCCCGCGCTCGATCAATTCCCGGAGGTCCTTGTTCGTGGCGGCGACGATTCGGACATCCAGTTGGATTTCGCCCGTCCCTCCCACGGGCCGGACGGCCCGTTCCTCCAGCGCCCGGAGCAGCTTCACTTGAAGGCCCAGGGGCATCTCCCCGATTTCATCCAGAAAGAGCGTGCCCCCGTGTGCCACCTCGAATAGGCCGGGCTTGTTGCGATCGGCTCCCGTGAACGCTCCTTTGACGTGACCGAACAATTCAGACTCGAAAAGATCATACGGCACAGCCGCGCAGTTCAGCGGCACAAACGGCTTGTCCTTGCGCGCGGAGTTGAAGTGGATCGCCCGCGCGAGCAGCTCCTTGCCCGTGCCGCTCTCGCCCTCGATGAGAACCGGCACACGGCTGTCGACCGCCCGGTCGAGGAGACTCAAGACACGGCGGATGGCCGGACTCGTTCCGACGATTCGATCGTACCGGTACTTCGGCTGCTCATCCTGAATGAGCACACTCAGGCGCTCGCGGGCGCCGTCCAACTCCTTTTCCTGCTGGGTGACTTTTTCCCGCAATTTCCCGTTGGCCTCCTCGAGATCCGCGGCCAACTCCTCGATCCGGCCCTTCGACTCGTTCAATTCGCGAACGGTTTTCCTCAGCTCACGCTGGTCTCGAATGTTCTGCGCGATGAGTTGGGCCTTGTAGATCGCAAGCGCAGTCAGCTCGCTGAGGCCGGAAAGGAGGGGACCATCCTCCTCCATGAAATGGCCCTGATCGAGCTGGGTATCGAGGTACAACGCCCCGATGGGCTTCCCCTTCATCAGGAAAAGCGGGATGCCCAGGACCGACCGGATGCCCAGTTGCGTGACGCTGGCGGACCGGTTGAAGCGGGGGTCCGCCGTTGCGTCGATCACAAAGAGGGGTTGACCCTGGGCGAGAGTTTCTTGAGCCACCGACAAGCTGAAACTTTCCTCCGGATCCCGGATTTCCCGGCGTTCCCGCGATCGAGCCACACGTACTTTGAGCTGTCCCTCCTCCAGAAGAAGGAGGAAGCCACGCTCCGCCTTGTTGAAGGCAACAAGAGAATCGACAATCTCCACCAGCGTTTCCTGGAAGTCGATGGGGGAGTTGATCTTCCGCAGGAGATCGAGGAGCGAGAGCGTTTCGGCATCCGTGCGACGGCGCCGCGGTGGGCCAAGGGTCGGAGCCGGACCGGCTGAAATGCCCTTTCGGGGTGCATCCACTCCGGAGGCGGCGAGGGTGGGCTCATCCTGATTGGAAGCAGCCGCCATCCTCCCATCCCCCCCTTTCTGAAATGGGGGCAGCGCCGGGATTTGTCCCTCCTTGCGGTGGGTGAGGACCTGCGACCGGAGCGAGTGAAACCGGACCTCCAATTCCCGACTCCCCTGGCGCATCACGGCCTCCTCGTATTCGCCGAGCGCCGTTTCCACCCCTCCGACTTCACCGACCCTCAGACGGATCTCCAAATTCACCAGTTTGGCTTCAAGCACGTTGGGCTCCATCCCCAATCCTTCGAAGAGCGCCTGCGAGCCCTCGCTCTCATCCTTCGCTTCCTGGAGACGCCCCCGCGTGAGGAAACACACCGCCCTCTCGAGGCGCACCCGGGCCTGGAGATGCGTCATCCCGTGGAGGGACGACAGCTTCAAGGCTTCCGAAAAGCTTTCCTCCGCGCCCTCCAGATTGCCCGACGACATGCGGAGAAGGCCGAGATTGAACAGGGCCCTCGCGCGATCCGCTTCAGCGCCGATCTGGCGGAAGACCACCAATGCTTTTTCGTAGTGGGTTTCGGAGGCCGGGGCGTTCCCGCTTTTCTGGTAGGACACGCCCAGATTGAGGTTCGCGAGGGCCGTGCCACGCAGGTCTCCGATCTCCTGACTGAGCGTGGCGCACGAATGGAGCGATTCGATGGCCTCCGGCGTGGCGTCTTTCGCCAGGTAGGCCGCACCGAGCGCATTCAGGGAGAGAGCGTATCGCGCCATGCGTCCTGAACGCCGCCCTTCCGCGCAGTTTTGCTTGAACAGCTCGATCGCCCGGTCCGTTTCCTTCTGATAGAAGTGAACTTTTGCCAGGACGTGTCGGAACGCCATCAATTCGTCAGGGTCGCAGAGCCGTTTCCCCTCCAAATAGGCGCGGCTGATCGCCGCCGCCTCACCGTAGCGGGCCTGCTCCAGGACAACATCGGCGTAGAGCGAATCGAGCCGCGGGAGCATCCTTTCGCCTTCGGGCGAGCGCTCCTTGAATTCGCGGATGGTTCGAGCCGCCTCCTCCAGCTTCCCGCCGAATCGGAGCGCGCGGGAGAGATGGACCACCAGTTCCGCCTGCTCATCCGGTCCCGATGCGCCGGTGAGGAGCACCCGATACGCTTCGATGGCGCCGGTGAAATCGGCCGTCGCGAGGAGGGATTGAGCGAGCAGGAGATCGTAGGCGCGGGCGGCAGGGGAGGCCAACTCCAACGCGCGATCCCGATGGGTCGTGAGAAAATCCGCCACGGGCGCCGGTTGATTCAGCCGCAGCATCATCTGGAGTTCCGATCTCGCCAGAGCAAAGGCCCGCGCGGCCTCCCCTCCAAGGAAGAACTGCTCCGCTTGGAGCAGGGCCGATCCGGTTTCGCGCCGCGAAGCGGAAAGAGAATCCCAGGCCTCGCCGAGGGCGCGGTGCATCTGTGTTCGTCGTTCAGAATCGAGGGCCTTGAGCACCGTGTCCCGCCGAAGACGGCTGGCAAACTGGAAACCACCCGCACCCTCGGCCAGCCAGCCCCGATCCACCAGCCGGCGCAGCGCCCGAGCCGCTTCGGATGCCGGCGCAACATCGAGGGCCGCCAGGTCCGAAGCATCCAATTCTAGAGGAAACAGGCAGGTCCACTCGAGCAGGGTACGCTCGTCCGTCTCCAAGCCTCGAAGGTCTTCGGCGTACCAGGAGGAGAGGTCCGGCCTCTCGTCGAGCCTTCTCCAATCCAACATCTCCATCTGCGCGGCAATGTCTTCTCCGGGGCGGAGGAGGCGATCCACCAGGAAGCGAACGACCTCGACGACGAGACCGGGCATGCCCTCCGTTTGGGCCATGAGTTTCTGGAGAAAGCCATGAGGCACCTCTTCGATTCCCAGTAGGCTTCCCACAGCGCGGGAGACTTCTTCCTTGGACCAGCTCCGCAGCTCCAACGTCCGATCGGGCGTCATCGACGAGGGTGGAAGGTCGGACGCGCCGAGCAGGATGAGCACCTTCATGTCGGCGTGATGGGATTCACCCCCGGGCTCCTCGGCGCGAACGGCGGCCGCGGCCGAGGCGAGCAACTCGGCCAGTTCGGGCTTCCGGTCGACATCGTCCGCCACCACGACCACGGGACGGTCGCGCACGAGGAGACGGAAGGCTTCTCCGCACATGGCCATGGCCCGCGCCTTCTGCAAATCCGGGCTGGTGTCAAGCACCGTCGGATCGGGGACCTCGGCGAATCGGGCCGGGAGGAATGCCTTGAGGAAGGGGGCATACAGATCGATTTCGGGATCTTTCGCCCCCGCCAGGAGGGGTTCGAACAACTCCGTCCCGCCCTCTTCCATTCGCATGAGACCGATGACGGAGAGATCCTTCATCTCGGCCCATCGCCGAAACTCGTCGAGAACGGCGGATTTTCCGCTCTGCGATTTTCCACGGACCAGGGCCACCGAAAGGGCGTTCGTCGACTGTTCGGCCTGCTGTGCCCATTGCGTCAACTCCTGGATTTCGCGGGTTCGACCGGCGGAGACGGCCGTGGACTTATCGGGGATGCGGAGCCGTCCGGGTTCGAGAGGATCGTGCCGACCGAGCCTCGCGTTGAGCCGGCGGATGACTTCGTTGGCCGACCAGAAACGTCGCCGGGGATTGGGATCCAGGAGCGTAATCAGGATGTCGCGAAAGGCTTCCGGAACGTCGGGCAGGAAATCGCCCGGCCGGGGGGAGGTCCGGGCGCGCGTTTCTCGGATGAGTTCATCCAGGGAAGTTTCATCGGCTTTCGTTGTGGGAGCGTCCGGGCGGCCCGGCCTCGCCTCCTCCACTCCCTCTCGGGTGAGCTTCGGCTTTCCGGGCCTCCGATGCGGCAGGCTGAACGCATCGAAGAAAACCATCGCAAGCGAGTAAAGGTCGGCGCGTCCATCCACATGCTCCTGCCCGGCCACTTCCGGCGCCATGTACGGAAACGTGCCTGCGATGCGCCCCCGCAGATCGAACTTGCCTATTTCATCGGCCACTCCGAAATCCAGGATTTTGGCCGCCGGCTCGTCCTTGCCCGATTCGTTCGCCGCGGACATGCGCACGTTGGAGGGCTTGATGTCCAGATGGATGAGACCGCGGCTGTGCAGATATTCGAGTCCCGCGAGGAGCTGGACAAAGACCCGCAGCCGGTCGTCCCACATCGCGCGTTTCAGAAATTCGGACAAGCCCTCCCCTTCCACATACTCCTGTGTCAAGTACCTCGTTCCTGTGGCGGGATCGGTGACCAAATCGAAAACTTTGACGAACGCCGGGTGATCGAGGTGCGAGAGGAATTCCATCTCGCGTTTTGAACTCGGATCGAGAAGCTCCGTGGTCTGTTCGAGAAACTGTTTGACGGCCACCGTGCGCTTTTGAACGCGGTCATGGGCAAGAACGACGCGACCGAAACTGCCCTCACCCAGCTCTTTCAGCACCTCGAACCGATCGATCCAAATCATCCCCACGGACGAAGTGTGGCATATGTGGACTTGTGTTGTCAATAACGACAGTAGTGTCGCTGCTACGAACAAATATGAGATTGCCATCGGCGAGTGGATTTTGCCAGACGTGTATTAATAGATGCCTAATATAGAGTTGTTATACGATTCATCCGCGGCGGTGGACAGGTTGGTACGATCGTTGCGCCCTGCGGTCAACATGGACACACATGGTCAACTTGAAAACTCACCGCCGGTGCAGCCACCGCCGATTCGTTCGTCCTCCCAGGCGGTAGATTCCCCGGAGTTGGATCGTTTTCTGGCGAAGTGCCTGCCGGGGAAGTTTCTTGGGACGGTACGCGAATCGATTTCCCTCTTCTGCGCCTCCGAGGTTCTGCCCAGCTTGTTGGTAACGGGGAGGCCGGGAAGCGGGAAGACGTATCTCGCCCGCATCATCGCGGCCGCCGCGAAGTGGTCGCAACTCTCCGACGCCGAGCAGGAATCCTACCTCTCGTTCACCGACCCCGTCGGGCCGCTGAGCACGGGGCGCGTCGGATGCGTCGAAATTCCCGGCATCCCCGACACGCTCGTGGAGAGCGAGCTCTTCGGATACAAGAAGGGCGCGTTTACCGGCGCGGAACAGAACAAGCCGGGATTAGTGGACACGCCCTGCCCCGTCGTCCTCCTCGACGAAATCGCCGATGCCAGTCCGTTCATGCAGGCGAAGCTGCTTCGACTCGTGCAAGACCATACGTTCCGCCCGATCGGGGCCAAGCTGGACGAAGTACACGCCTATGAGGGGAAACTGATCTGGGCCACGAACAAGAACCTGCCGACGCTCGTCGCCGAGGGGAAATTCCGCGAGGACCTTTTCCAACGCCTCAACACCTTTCACATTGAAATGCCCGATCTCCACGCCGACCCGGAATACATCCGGTTCGCGCTCGAATTCATGCTCGAAAAACTCTCCCACCAGGCGCCCGCTGCGCTTCGCGGCGGCGGACACGGCCGACTCTCTCCCGAGGACGAAGAATGGGCCTTGCGCTACGGCTGGCCGGGGAACTTCCGACAACTGGAGTCGGTCACCCGCAAGTGGTTCGCGATGGGTTGTCCCAAGGGCCGGTTCCACGAATGCGCGGGCGAGCCCGAGCACCTTGCGGACGATTTCGAGCACGGACGCGGAGTTCGATTCGGAGAGTTCCGCAGAATCCTCCACGCCCGCGTCGACCATTTTCTCTACGAAGAGATCCGCCGGCTCGACGATGCCGCTTTCGAATCGCTGTTTCCCGGGTCCCGGCGGACATCCGCCCTCGCCATCACGCGTCGCCGGGTCCGCCGGGATTCCAACCCGCCGTCCACCCACTAGATTCATGGCCACCCGCTCCCCCAACCGCCCGGCCCATTCTTTCGAAACGGACTCCTCTGTCCGCGCCGGCGAACCGCTCCGTCCAGCCCTCAGAATCCCGATTCCCTCACCCTGGGGAGTTTCTCCCATGGCGATGTGGCGCCACCGTCCCAAATCTCGAAACATCGCAGTTGGCCGAGGAGTAGGAGCCCATCCAGCCGGGCGTCATCCCGGCGATCCCTCCTCCAATTCTCCCACTGGCCCCAGCCTTGCTCCCTTGTCGGGCATGGACAACCCAAGCCCTCGACGCCGAATTCCCATCGCGTGGATTCTTGTCCTCCTGTGGCTTGCGTTCTTCATCGCCGTGGCCTTCTTCGGCTGCACACGAAAGATCGAGGATGAGACTCCACCCCCCAATATCAATCTTCTCCTGCATCCTCTCCTTCCCTCCGTCTCTCTGACCCTGGAACCTTCCGGAAGCCGCCCTCCTTTCCGCTGGGAGTTTCTCCAACCCACGTCACGGGGCTTCGCCACCACGCAGTACCGCTGGATCCGAAATGCAGAGGTTTCCGGCATCCTTTTCGCCGAGGATTCAGTGGCCCAGGGGGGAAGCGGCAATCTGATCTTGGCCACCGAGGAGGGACTCCTCATCGCCCTCGGCCGAATCAGGGATGGCCGCACTCTCATCATGGACGGTTATTTTTTCAAGTTTCCGGCCCAGCTAGGCGAGACCTATGAAATGAATTCCTACATCACGAAATGGACGGGAGGACGCCGCGGCCTGGGCCAGGCGTCCACTCCCCGAGGCGCACCCGAGCCAGTGGTCAAAGTCTCGCGCGAAAAGATCGATACGGCGCGCGGTGAGCAGGAGGTGGTGGTCTACTCGCTCATGCGCCACGACCCCGAGCAGGGCGACTACGAATCGAAATGGTATTTCCACGTCGGCGAAGGGCTCGTGCGGGCCGTGAACTCCGATCACCTCGGTCAGATCCTCGTGCAAAAGGGATTCGAATCCCCCGCCGAGCTCGGCCAACGCGCCGCGATTCGGAAGGCGTCCCATCCCAACCGGCCCTGACTGGAGGCATCATGATTCACCCCATCTCGTATCTGATCCTGTCGCTTCTCATCCTCCTCCCCGCATCGCTCGCGCGCGCCCAATCCGCTCCAAACCCGATCGATCTCGTCAGGCTCACCGTGCGTGTCACCGCCATCAACGCCGAGGACACGGACGGCGGGATGTGCCCAAACGAAGTTTATTTCGTCGGTTGCGTGCGACCGAAACCGTCCGGGGCGACGCCGGCCGGATGGACGTGCATGAGCACGAAAAACGAGCCGGTTCCCGTAACCTGCGGCGACGCCGGGGATGGACTCGATCCCAGCCGGCTGAGCGGCCTCGACGTGCGTTTCGAACCCGCCGTTCCCAAGGGACCGGACATCCAGATCGTTATTCAGGCCTGGGAGGCGGACCCGATCAGTTACGATCAGTGGGATCTCGATCCCACCGGTGGGGATCGGGATATGAATCTGGACCTCACGTACAACACCGATACTCGAAAGTGGTCCGGTGATACCTCGGAATCGTTCTTCGGTCCGGGCGATTCGCCCTCGATCTGGCGGCGGGCCAAGGTCTGGTTCACTATCTCTTCGCCCGCGGAAACGCCCGCCACCGCCGAGCCGCCCGTCATCGATCCGACGATCGTCATGGAGGAGCCGCCCCCGCCTGCGCCGGACATCCAGGTTCCGCCTCCCCCACCCACGATGCCCGATTTCGACGCGGAATCCGCCTACACGTATTCGTCTCCGATTCTTGCCCAGCCCACATTCGGATATGACCCATCGCAGTTGTCCACCGCGCCATCCACGCCGCCTCCACCGCCCGCCCAGGGCGAGGAACCGACGACACCACAGCCCCCGGACACCGAACCGGCGGACGATGCGATCCTCGGCGAAGAACCGCCGGCCAAGGACGAGGAACCGCCGCTCACGATCCCCGACGGACTCGGCGTGGCCCGCGCGACATCCAATTCCGTGATTCTTCATCTCCCCGCTCCCTCCTCCGTGATTTTGGTTCCGGAACCCGGGGCAGCGGAGGGGGTCCTCGTGGCGCAGGGTGAGGGCCTACAGGTCGTCACGGGGCTCGCCCCCTCCGCGGACTATTTCTTTCGCGTCGATGAAGCGGTGCTCCACGCCCGCACCGTGGGCGGCCCTCGCGCCAAGCTCGACACAACCGTCCGCGAGGTCCACGGCTACGCCCCCAACATCCTGATGATCGTCGTGGCCAATCCAGGGGCCGCCTACAGGAGCGACAAGCTCCAGGGCAATCTCGGTCCCCTCTGGCAGGCCGGACCGTGGACCGTGAAGCGCCGGGACGGTTCGGCGATCAAGGTCCTGCGCGTCCATCGCCATTCCATAACCGTGAGTCAGCCTGACTACAAGGTAGGCTATTCGCTAGACAGCGACATCAACATCGTTGACGTCGACCACCGCCTTTTCCTGGTCCTCGAACAGGCCATCGGCAGCCCGGACATTCTCGAAATCAGCGGCCCAATGGGTCTGCATTTTGTCCTGCCGTTCAGCGACCGTTACCTGGAAACGCCCGTCATCCAGCTTAACCAGGTGGGCTACAGCCCTCGCGCCACCGAGCGATACGCGTACGTCTCCGGCTGGATGGGCAACGGTGGGCCTCTTTCGCTCGCGAATTTCCCTGCCTCGGCCGAAATGATATCGGACTCGGGCAGCGTCACCCCGCTCGCCCTCGAGCCGCGGGCCGCTCGCGACTCCGACGCCGGCACCGAGGTCCACCAAATCTCTCTCGCCTCGGTTCCCCCCGCCGAGGGCGTGCGTTATCGCGTACGGATCCCCGGCGTGGGCGTCTCATGGCCGACGCAGGTCAGCGAGACCGCCGTGTTCAAGTCGTTCTACACCGTCATGCGAGGGCTGACGTACAACCGATGGGGGCGAAAGCTCGATGCCTCGTGGACGGAGTTCGGCCCCCGGCCGTCCGACCATCCGACCGTGTTCACTTCGGACACCGCGAACTGGACCGACTTCCATCGTGAGAACACGCCCCAAACCGGCGAGCGTGCCATGGTGGGGGGGCACCACGACGCCGGCGATTTCGACATCCGTCCCTCGCACACCATCGTCGGCCTGTTCCTCATGCGCGCGTTCGAGAATCATCCGGACTTTTTCCCTGATCGCCAGCTCACGATTCCCGAGAGCGGCAACGGCATCCCCGATCTTCTGGACGAGGCGCTCTGGAGCCTCGCCGGGTGGGAGCATCTCCAGGAGGCGGACGGCGGCGTTCGGCAAGGCGTGGAGTCCTACCGGCATCCCTGGGGCATCTACTATGCCGACACTGAGCCGCTCCCATACTGGACGTATTCGCGGGAGGCCAACCACACCATGCGCGTCGCCGGCCTCTTCGCCCAGGCCTCGCGACTGATTCAACCCTATGACGAGAAGCGGGCGGCCATGCTCCGGGCGCGCGCGCTGGCGGCGTGGAGTTGGGCCGTCACGCACGGGGCAAGCGCCGGTCCGAAGTTCTACGCCGCGGGCGAACTCTACCGCCTCACCGGCGAACTGTCCTTCCGCAACATCTACGACACGCTGTGGATGTTGAGCGACTGGAGCTCAGCCGTCATCACGGCGTCCGTCTTTCCATGGTTCAGCTCCTACATGATCCCGGTGCAGCCGGCCCTGATCGATTACCTCCTGGGGTACATGGGCGGGGCCGCTCCCAAGGCGAGCATCGTGGCCGAGATCCTGGCGAACCTCACCAAGCGCGCGAATGATTCCGCGGCGGCCGTCAACGGACTCCATGCCCACCGTAACGGACGTCCCGCCTCCTATGGCACGGACTGGGGCGCGGGCACGGCCGTCGGAGAGTACGTCATACCCGCCATCCAGCGACTTCAATTCGGCGGGCTTTCCACCGTCGAGGAACAGAGTTACATCAATGCCCTCAGTCTTTCGGCGGACTACATCCTTGGAGCCAATCCGAATGGAATGGTCTGGATGACCGCGTTGGGATCGCACTATCCGCGGGAACCGCTTCACCTGGATACCCTCAGCTTCCTGAAGGACGGCCAAGGGCTCTTGCCGGGCATTCCCGTGTACGGGCCGATCGTTTCCGCGCCGATGGTCTGGTACTACGAAGCCCCCAAAGCCGGATTCTATCCCGATTTCGGCGATCAGCCCCTGGGCCGACGTTTCGTGGACAGCCGCACGTTCGTCAACACGAGCGAATTTGACAACACGGTTCAGGCCCGCCACGCCGAGCTGTTCGCCGCATTGCTCGGTGCTCCCACGATGCCGCCCGCTTCCTGGCTGCCCGGCGGGAGCGACCACAAGAGCACACTTCCTTAAAGGAGGTTTCATGAATCTTGGAGAGAACACACCGCCGATTCCCGGCTCGACTCCGGAGTCCGTCCCCATGGGGCGAATCCTGGCCCTCCACGATGAGGGTCGTGCGCACACTCCGCTCACCCTCGCGCTGAACCGGGCCGGCTACGGCATCGATTTCTCATATTCACTCCTGGAAGCGATCGATCGGATCCGGAGTCTCCAGCCGGATCTGGTGCTCATCGATTCCAAGCAGGAAAGAAGAAGGTGTCCGGGAATCTTTTCCGAATTGAGGACGGCCGCGGACAACCGCCTGCTCCCCATCATCGCCCTGTTCGAGGAAGAGGTTCAGGACGAACACCTCCACGCCCTCGAACTCGGGCTCACGGAAATGATGACCAAGCCCGTGCCCGTGTTTGAAGTGCTCCTGCGTGCGCAATCCCTGGTCCGGTTGAAATGTATCGCCAAGGATCTCGATCCCTCCGAGGCCATCATCATCACCTTCGCCAAGATGGTGGACAATCGAAGCCCGTACACCGCCCGCCACAGCGCGCGCGTCGCCCACTACGCGGGACTGCTCGCCGAGCGGATCGGTCTCCCGGACCGGCATTGCCGGGCCGTGCGACAGGGATGCCTCTTCCACGATATCGGAAAGATCGCGGTCCGCGATCTCATTGTCCACAAGCCCTCCGAGCTGACCCCGCTCGAATATGAAGAAATGAAGCGCCATCCGAAATACGGTCGCGATTTGCTCCAGCACCTTCGCGCCGTGACCTACGCGATACCCGTGGTCTACCACCATCATGAGCACTACGACGGATCGGGCTACCCCGACGGACTCGCCGGTGACGCGATTCCCATCGCGGCGCGCGTCACGGCCATCGCGGACGTCTTCGATGCCCTCACCGCGCCGAGAAACTATCGGCAACCTCTTTCGCAGGCGGACGCCCTGGATCTGATGACCCGCGAAGCCCGTATCGGGCTTTGGGATCCAAGGCTCCTCAATGAATTCCTCGGCGCCCTACAGTGGGACTCCCCAATGCAGGCCGCGTCGCGATGAACCCTCAACGGACAGATTCAGAGCTACATTGTACGGAACGGTCCGCGGATCTTCGGCATTTGAATGTGCCACCTCGCAGGAACCGACAACGGCTTGACTCTCTTAGCCTTTCAGAATGGCCGTGACCGTCGAATGGCCTAATTCTTGCGTTTCGCTAATAGACATGAAACACATGATTACCTACAATTACTCGAAACAGATTGCCCGCGCTTTCGCGCTGATTGTGATCGCGTTCCCCTGCGGGTTCCGCCCGCTCCTCGCCGCGGAGTGGGCCTTCGCCGACCGCGAGCCGGACACCACCCGCGTCCTCATCGTCAATGGCACGGGCGTGGAGGGAACGGCCAGGGAATTCGCCGTCTGGCTCCAGCGAAAGGGTTTCCGTGAGGTGAGCGCCGTGCCCATGTCGGCGGCTCCGACCAATTCTTCAGAGATCCATTACCGCCCCTCTCGTTGGCTGGAGGCGGAGAAGATTCTTAACTGGCTTCCACCTAGTAGCCAGGTTCAGACTCTGGCATGGAAGAGCAAATTTGATGTTGTAGCCGTCCTTGGCAGAGACGCCGTTGCAAAACGTGCGGTGTCATTCGCCCAGCGCACCCTTCCGGCCCCCGCCGCCATGGAGCGTGGCGCACAGATCCTTCGGCCCGCGGAAATGTGCCCTGCGGAATCCAAAGACCTCACGGCAGCCTCCGGTGCCTTCCCATCGGGGCCTTTGAGCCGCCCCGCCCAGGAATCTCCGGCCGCTGTGACCGTGACGGCGGTTCACCCCGCCGCCGATCCCGCTCCCGCGCCCCCGCCTGAGGACGCGCTCACACCCAAAGTGCAGAAGCAGGAACGGGAGATCGCCCGGCTCTCGCAGGAGCTCACGGAACTGCGGAACCGGCCGCTGCAGAACGCTTTTTCAACGGACGCGGACCTGCCCACCCTGCCCAACAGCTTCCGGCCATTCCGCGCGGGCATTCACGCAGCCGCGCTTACACCTTTTGGCAAGACCGGCCAGGCGTTTGGACAGACCTTCGGCGGCCAAGCCACGCTTGGCTATGGGATCTCGGAGCCATGGAAGATCGAGCTCGCCGCGGGTGGCTTTTACAGCGCCGTACGGGTCACTCGCAAAGACAACACCACCGCCAACGGTTCCCTACTCCTCGCCCCCGCCAGCCTCTGCATTCTCCACGATTTCGGACGCGCCCGGATCAGGCCATTCGTGGGCGCCGGCCCCGCTCTCCAGTTCGCCAAGATCAGCAACAAGGCCGTTCTCCAGCCCGATCTCTCCGGCGCCAATTCGGCCGTGGGCTTCGGCTATGAACTTCGACTGGGAATGAGATATGCGCTCGGCCGAACATCCAAGCTCCTCGCGGAAGTGGGATGGATGGGCGCCGAGTACGAGATGGCCGGCGCGCGCGAAGGCTCCGGCCTCCGATTCTCCCTCGGCATCGGGCTGTAAGCTCCCCTAACTCCCAAGCGGACGCCATCTCCCTGTCCCAACGGGCTCGCCACAAAGGCACCGCCTGTTCTCCTTCCTTCTACTCACCAAGAGACGGCCGCCTCTTAGCTCGACTTTTGCCATTTTTCCATTCCGGTCTCGTTTCAAAATTCATCGCTCAGAATCTCGCTCGGATGGGAAGGCATCTTCAGACACCGCTCAAGCGATTCGTAGGGGAGCATCTTCAGAT